>DATAAG010000236.1:0-3553 GCA_036260235.1 Longimicrobium sp. | reverse complement strand
GCGGCGGTGCTCTCGCGGCTGGCGGGGCAGCCGGACGTGGTGATCGGCGTGCCGACGGCCAACCGGGTGCGGCCGGAGGTGGAGGGGCTGATCGGGTTCTTCGTCAACACGCTCGCGCTGCGCGTGGACCTCTCGGGGGGCCCGACGGTGGATGGCGAGCCGGTCCAGCACATCGCGCCGGTCGAGGAGAGCGGGTTCCGGCTGGTGGAGCACGATCTCCACGCCTCGGCGGATGCGGAAGACGCGCTGCGCCGGCTGATGGCGGACCAGCGGCCCGCGGGCGGCTGGTGCGGATGGCGGCGGACGACCACGTGCTGCTGCTGACGATGCACCACATCGTCAGCGACGGCTGGTCGCTGGGGGTGTTCTTCGACGAGATCTCCGCGCTGTACGCCGCCCACCGCGAGGGGAGGCAGGCGGACCTGCCCGGGCTGCCGGTGCAGTACGCCGACTACGCGGCGTGGCAGCGGCGCTGGGTCAGCGGCGAGGTGCTGCGGGAGCAGGCGGACTACTGGAAGGACGCGCTGGGGGGCGCCCCGGAGCTGCTGGAGCTGCCCACCGACCGCCCGCGGCCGGCGCAGATGGACCGCGGCGGGGCGTGGCTCGACGTGGAGCTGGACGAGGAGCTCACGGCGGGGCTGAAGGCGCTCTCGCAGCGGCACGGCACCACGCTCTTCATGACGGTGCTCGCCGGGTGGACCGTGGTGCTGGGCCGGCTCTCGGGCCAGGAGGACGTGGTGGTCGGAACGCCCGTCGCCAACCGCGGCCGGCGGGAGATCGAGGGGCTGATCGGCTTCTTCGTCAACACGCTCGCGCTGCGCGTGGACCTTTCGGACGCGCCGACGGTGGCCGAGGTGCTGGCGCGGGTGAAGGCGCGGGCGCTGGAGGCGCAGCAGAACCAGGACATTCCCTTCGATCAGGTGGTGGAGCTGGTGCAGCCGGCGCGGAGCCTGGCGCACACGCCGCTCTTCCAGGTGATGCTCGCCTGGCGGAACGCGCCGGTGGGGGGGCTGGCGCTGGCGGGGCTGGAGCTGGCTCCCGCGGGCGCCGCATCGCACGAGACGGCCAAGTTCGACCTGTTTCTCTCGCTCGGCGAGGCCGGCGGACGGATCACGGGCGGGGTGGAGTACGCCACGGCGCTCTTCGAGAAAGAGACGGTGGAGCGCTGGCTCGGCTACCTGCGCCGGGTGCTGCAGGCGATGGCGGCAGACGACGCGCTCGGCGTCGACCGTCTGCCGATGCTTCCCGAGGCCGAGCGCCGGCTGGTGCTGCGGGAGTTCAACGACACGCGGCGGGAGTACCCGCGCGAGGCATGCGTCCACGAGCTGTTCGAGGCGCAGGCGGCGCGCACACCCGGCGCGGTGGCGGTCGTGAGCGAGGCCGAGCGGGTGACGTACGCGGAGCTGAACGCGCGCGCGAACCGGCTGGCGCACCACCTGAGAGATCTGGGCGTCGCCCCCGACGTGCGGGTGGGGATCTGCGTGGAGCGGAGCGTGGAGATGGTGGTGGGGCTGCTGGCCATCCTGAAGGCCGGCGGCGCGTACGTGCCGCTCGACTCCAGCTACCCGGTGGACCGGCTGCGCTGCATGCTCGAGGATAGTGCCCCCGCCGTCCTCCTGACGCACCCGCCCCTGGCCGCCACCGTGGCCGAGCTGGCGGCGGGGTCCGCCGTCCCGGTGCTGGACCTCACCGCCCGGGCGGCGTGGGCGGACCGGCCCGCGGAGAACCCGGACCGTGACGGGCTGGGGCCGAGGAACCTGGTCCACGTGCTCTTCACCTCGGGGTCCACGGGGCGCCCCAAGGGGGTGATGCTGGAGCACGGGAGCCTGGTGAACCGGCTGACGTGGATGCAGGACCGGTACGGGATGGAGCCGCACGAGGCGCTCCTGCAGAAGACGCCATTCTCCTTCGACGTCTCGTTCTGGGAGTTCTTCTGGCCGCTGATGGTGGGTGCCCGCCTGGTGATGGCGCGGCCCGGCGGCCACCGCGACCCGGCGTACCTGGTGGAGGTCATCCGCCGCGAGGGGGTCACCGTGGCGCACTTCGTCCCCTCGATGCTCCCGCTCTTCCTGGAGCACCCCGACGCGGCCGCGTGCACCGGGCTCCTGCGCGTCCCCGTGAGCGGCGAGGCGGTCTCCGCGGCGCTGGCCCGGCAGTTCCACGAGCGGCTTCCGGGCGTCGGCCTCTTCAACCAGTACGGGCCCACCGAGTCGGGCGAGGTGACCGAGTGGGAGTGCGCTCCCGGCCTGGCGCGCGTCTCCATCGGCCGGGCGATCCACAACTCGGCGGTCTACGTGCTGGACCGTGCCGGCGAGCCGGTGCCCGTCGGCGCGGCGGGCGAGCTGTTCATCGGCGGCGTGGCGGTGGCGCGCGGCTACCTGGGCCGGCCCCGGATGACGGCGGAGCGGTTCGTCCCCGATCCCTTCGGCGAGCCGGGTGCGCGGATGTACCGCACCGGCGACCTGTGCCGGTGGCTCCCCGACGGGACCCTGGAGTACCTGGGGCGGACCGATTTCCAGGTGAAGGTGCGGGGCTTCCGTGTGGAGCTGGGTGAGATCGAGGCGCGGCTCGCCGCGCACCCCGGCGTGCGCGAGGTGGCGGTGCTCGCCCTGGACGACGGCTCCGGCGGAAAGCGGCTGGCGGCCTGGTACGTGGGCGAGGCGCTGGAGAGCGAGGCGCTGCGGGCGCACCTCTCCGCGCACCTGCCGGAGTTCATGGTCCCCGCGGCGTTCGTGCGGATGGAGGCGTTCCCGGTCACGCCCAACGGCAAGCTGGACCGCAGGGCGCTCCCCGCCCCCGAGGGGGACGCGTTCGCCGCACGCGGCTACGAGGCGCCGGTGGGGGAGACCGAGCAGGCGCTGGCCGGGATCTGGTCGGCGGTGCTCGGCGTGGAGAGGGTGGGCCGCCTGGACAACTTCTTCGAGCTGGGCGGGCATTCGCTCCTGGCGGTGCAGGTGATCTCGCGGGTGAGGCAGGTGCTGCAGGTGGAGGTCGCGCTGGGCGAGCTGTTCGCCCGGCCCGTCCTCGGTGACTTCGCGCGGGTGCTGGAGACGGCGGCGCGGGCGGAGCTTCCGCCCATCCAGCCCGCCGACCGCGCGGGGCCGCTGCCGCTGAGCTTCGCGCAGCAGCGGCTGTGGTTCCTGGAGCGGCTGGGAGGTCTGGGCAGCACATACCACTTCCCCATGCGCCGGCGTCTGCGGGGCCCGCTGGACCGGGCGGCGCTGGAGCGCGCGCTGGGCGAGATCGTCCGGCGCCACGAGACGCTGCGCACCACCTTCGCCGAGGCGGACGGGGAGCCGGTGCAGGTGATCGCGCCCTTCGGCGGGTTCGCCCTGCCGGTGGAGGACCTGTCGGGGCTGAGCGGGGCGGATCGCGAGGCGGCGCTCAGGCGGCGCGCAGGCGAGGAGGCGCGGCGGCCGTTCGACCTCTCGGCGGGTCCGCTCTTCCGGGTGAGCCTGCTGCGCCTGGGTGCCGAGGAGCACGTGCTGCTGCTCTCGATGCACCACATCGTCAGCGACGGGTGGAGCATGGGGGTGCTCTACCGGGAGCTGTC
>DATAAG010000235.1:0-7586 GCA_036260235.1 Longimicrobium sp. | reverse complement strand
ACGCGCTGCTGGAGGTGATGCAGCGCGAGGCGGAGGAGATTTTCGTCCGCACCGCATCCGCGGTCCGGGGCGTGCAGGTAGGCGTGGGCGCCCTGCGCGCGCTGCGGCGCCGGGGCGGCGACGACGCGTACGACGGCGAGCTGGACGAGGTGCCGGACGACGACGCGATGGACCGCGAGGACCGCGACCTTCCCGAGATCCACGTGACGCGCACGCGCCGCACCGGCCGCGACATCTTCGACTGACCGACGGGGGCGGACCGATGGCCCGACAGGACAACAACGACTTCCTCGCCGCCTTCGCCATCGGCGCGGTGCTGGGGGTGGGCGCCACCCTGCTGCTGCGCCCGGAGAAGCCCAACCCGCGCAAGCAGCTGCAGAAGCGGCTGAAGCCGCACGTGCGCAAGCTGGGCAGGGGCGCCCGCAGCCGCCGCCGCGTGCGCGCCGCCGCGCCCCCGCCGCGGGAGCGGGATCGGGAGACGGGGATGCAGGACGACGCCATCCAGGCCGGGCGCGAGCTGCTGGCCGAGTTCCGCGGCGAGGTGCAGCGCATCCTGGAGGAAGCGCGCGAGGAGCTGCGGGCGCTGGCGGCGGAGCCGGGGGCGGCGGCGCGCCCGCGCGACCTTCCGGCGGACGTGGACGGCTGAGGGGGAGGACGCGGGTGCGCTTCGCCGTCTGCCTGGCCATCGCCCTGGTCGCGCTGCTCCCCGACCCGCTGTGGGCGTGGGGGCCCGCCACCCACGTGTACCTGGGCTCCGCGCTGCTGGACTCGCTGCACCTGGTGCCGGAGTCGGTGCGCGTGCTGGTGAGCGCGTATCCGTTCGACTTCCTGTACGGCAACCTGGCCGCGGACATCTCGCTCGCCAAGAAGTACGTGCCGGAAGGGCGGCACTGCCACCACTGGCCCGTGGGCGAGGAGATCTACACCACCGCGGCGAACGACCGGATGCGGGCGATGTCGCTGGGGTACCTGTGCCACCTTGCGGCCGACACCATCGCCCACAACTTCTTCGTGCCGCGCCAGCTGGTGCTCACCTCGTCCACGACGGGGCTGGGGCACTCGTACTGGGAGGCGCGCATGGACACGCACCTGGACGACCGCTACCGCCGGCTGGCGCGGCACGTGGTGATGGAGCACGACCACAACGAGGCCGACGCGCTCTTCGACCAGGTGCTCTCCGCCACGCTGTTCACCTTCCGCACCAACCGGCGCATCTTCCGCGGGATGATCCGCATCCAGGACAACGACCGCTGGCAGACGGTGTTCGGCACCCTGGTGGCGCGCTCGCGGTGGGACCTGTCCGAGGACGCGGTGGTGGGATACCTGGAGCGCTCGTTCGACTACATGGTGGACTACCTGGACCGCCGGGGCGACGCCATCTGCGCCAGGCTGGACCCGGTGGGCGACCGCAACCTGTCGATGGCCAAGCAGGTGCGGCGGATGGCGATGCAGGACGGCGCGGCGCAGAACCCGGCGCTGCTGCACGACATGGCGGACGACTTCTTCCAGCTCCCGGAGATCCCGTTCGGCCACCTGCGCGCGCTGCCGCCGGGTTCGCGCCATCACCTGCCGAACCTCTGACCGCCGTTGTCAGGAAACGGGCGCCACGTACGTTATCCAACCGACCCCACCGGACCGCCGGACCGGTGGCGGGCAGATTGCAGGGCCGGCTTTCCCCGTGGTACCGCTGGACACCGCATTCCCAGGAGGATCCGCATGCGCACTCCCCGCCGGTTCGCCGCTCCCGCCCTTGCCCTCCTGCTCGCGCTCGGCGCGTCGGGGTGCGCGGGGCTCAGCTTCAACACGGGGTGCGGGCTCGCCTCCTTCGACCCGATGAGCGACGGGGCCGCCCGCATGAACCGGAGCGTGGGGCTGCACCAGATGCGGGCCCAGCAGCAGGCGTACCAGCACAAGGCGCTGATGATCGGCGCGGAGTTCAACCGCGGCGCCATCCGCAAGCCGGGCTCGCTCCCCATCGCGCAGTCCTCGGCCGCTCCGTCCGCCTTCTGCTACCGCTGACCGGCGGCTGACCTCCGAGAGGCAAACAAGGCCGGCGGCTCCTCGCGAGCCGCCGGCCTGTTTCCTGCGCCCTGTCGTCAAAGATTGACAATCTTTGGCATCAGCATAGCTTGATCTTCAGAAGCACCCGCAACGGAAGGAGGAGCCCCGTGAACGTCTCACTCACACCCGAGCTCGAGCGCTTGGTGGAAGAAAAGGTCGAATCCGGCAAGTACAAGTCCGCAAGCGAGGTCGTGCGCCACGCGCTTCGCCTGCTGTCGCGCGAGGACGCGGAGCACGAGGCCCGGCTTGAGGCACTTCGGCGGGACGTAGATGTTGGGATTGCAGAGATCGAGCGTGGTGAGGCGATTCCAGGGCCACTCGCCGTTGAACAGGCGAAGGCCGAGTTCCGCCGCTTGACCGGAAGAGCGCCCTGAGCGAGTACAGCCTCTCGCCCTCGGCCCTGCGGGATCTGATCGCCGCAGCCAGACACGTATCCGAAAAATCCGGAAATCCCGCTACGGGAGACCGGATCATCGACCGTTTGGCAAAGGTGATGGAGAAGCTCGCGGATTTTCCCGCGATGGGAAGAGCGCGCTCCGAGGTTCGTCCTCGGCTGCGGAGCTTCGCCGCACCGCCTTTCGTGATCTTCTATCGCCGCAAGCGGAACGGCGTCTACATCATCCGGATCCTGCATCAACGGCAAGACGTCGGGAAGGCATTCCCGAAGCGGCGCCCACGTTGATCACAGCAGCTTCGTCATGACGAGCAGGTCGTCCGGGGCGTAGCCCAGCTCGCGATCGAAGTCCGCCACGCCTGGCATCGAAGCGCTTACCGTGCCAAGTTTATACAAATACCTGAGCAGCGCGCGATGTGATGTGCTAGCGACCTGCCGCCTGCGCTTCACCCAGGCGGCGGACTTCAACGACCCTTTCGAGCTCCTGCCGAGCTTTGACGTGGACAGCGGTGCAGCACGCGGTGACGAGTTCCTGGAACAGCTGGAGCACGATGTAGCGGAGTACTATACACACAATCCGGCATCTACCCTGGACGACGGAGAGTCGTTGACCCGCCTTGCGGAGGTGATTGCAAAGCGTCTTCCTCTCAAACGTGGTGTAGATCCACGGGATTTGGTGTTGTCGGCGCTCGAGATTCTGCCTGTGCGCGCGCGCCTTGGCTACGGACTGAGGATTCAGAGAGACTTTGGTGATCGCCTAGGGATCCTAAGCTTGGGCGAGACACCAGACGTACTGCTGATGTGGGCGCATTATGCCGACTGCCACCGCGGCTTCGTCGTCGAATTCGATGCCGATCACGCCTTCTTTCACCAGGGTCTCCCGGATAGCCACCTCGGCACCGTGCAACCTGTCCGCTACTCCAACGAGCGGCCGGGCTTTTCGTTAGGTGCTGAGCCGATGCCGGGCGGAGTGGCGCATTATCTCAGCTCCGTTCTGCTGACGAAGAGCCCGGAGTGGTCGTACGAGCGGGAATGGCGAATGGTCGTGGACTTAAACGACGAGGCTCGATTTCCACGGGACGTGATGGGTCGCGTCCACCTGTTCCACGTCCCACCGGAGTGCATCACCGGCGTAATCTTTGGCAACCGCTGCGCAAGGACGGTTCGCGACCGGGTGTTTGAGATCCTTGCGGCAAATCCGGCATTGGGCCACGTGGAGGTGCGGTATTCACACCTCGACCCAGCGCGGTTCGCGACGCGCATCGATAGATCGCCGTGGCCGACCCATTTCGTGTGAGAACCCGCCCCACCTTCTCATCCCCCGGACCGGCTGGCTCCCGCTGACGATGCGCATGCTGTAGGAGCGAGTCACAGCAGCCTGGTCATGAAGAGCAGGTCGTCGGGGGCGTAGCCCAGCTTGCGGTAGAAATCCGCCACGCCGGCGTTCCCCGCCTCGATCAGCAGGTTCAGCTTGGTCGCGCCGGCCGCGCGCAGCCGCCGCTCCAGTTCCTCCATCAGCATCCGGCCGATCCCGCGCCCCCGCGCCGCCGGCAGCACCGCCAGGTGGTAGACCCACGCGCGCCGCCCGTCCCACGCGCCGATCACGGTACCCGCCACGGTCCCCTCCTCCTCCGCCACCAGGAACGTCCCGGGATTCCGCTCGACCAGCTTCCGCAGTTCCGGCAGCGTGTCGGACGGCTTGATGGTCAGCCCGGCCTCGCGCCAGACGCGCAGCACGGCCTCGTGGTCCTCCTCCCGGAACTCGCGGATCTGCGCCATTACGGCGTCGCATCGACCGAGGGCGGAGGGGAGAACCGGCCGTGCCGCAGGAAGCGGTCGACCAGGCGGTGCACGTCGCGCCGGTTCATGAGGAAGCTGTGGAAGGCGCGAACGACGACGTGGTCGCGGGCGCCGGCCAGGCGCGTCTCCGCCACGCGGACCTTGCCGTCCCACGCGCCGGCGATGATCCCCGCCTCCACGCCGTCGGGGAGCGCCAGCGAGCGCGCGGGGGAGCCGGCCATCGTGCCCAGCTCGCGGACGTACGGCATGGCCCAGCCGATCCAGCGCGCCCAGCGGTCCGCCGCGGCCGCGCCCTGGTTGGGCGGCGCGAGCATCACCACCCGGCCGGCGCGCGGCGGCGGCGCGTGGGCCAGCATGCAGCGGATGATCACGGTCCCCAGGCTGTGGCCGACGAAGTGCACCCGCGGCGCGTCGCCCATCCGCTCCGACGCGCGGCGGGAGAGCGCCGCGCCCGCCTCCGCCACCGTCCCCCGGGTGCTCGGATAGCCGAAGCGCACCACGCGGTACCCCGACCGCTCCAGCCGCCGCCCCAGCAGCCACATGGATGCCGGCGAGCGTCCCATCCCGTGCACCAGGATCACCAGCTCGCGGGTGTTCCCCGTCCCCGGCCGAGACCCGCTGCTCGTCGGCGCGGTGTGGCCGTGACGAGCCGCGTCCGGCGCCGCCGCGACCTCCGGTCCGGCCGCCGATCCACGCAACGGCGCCACGTCCGTGGCGGAGAGCGGAGCGGCGGCCAGCACCGTGCCCAGGACGGCGGCGGATGCGGTATGGACGAGCGCCCTCAGCATCGGTCCGCCCCTCTCCGCGGGACGCCGATGAAGCCTCGCGCGGCTTGCGAGGCTTTCCGCAGTCGTCGCGGCGGCGTCAGCCGCGCCGGACGAAAGCCGCCTCATTCCCGCTCCAGGTTGGCGTACTTCAGCACCACCGTCTTGCGGCCCACGTTGTCGAAGTCGATGGTGGCCTTCACGTTGTCCGCGAAGCCGCTGATCTCCGCCACCGTCCCCGCGCCAAAGCTGGGGTGCCGCACGCGGGCGCCCTTGCGCAGCACCGGCACGTCCTCGTCGTAATCCACCGTGAAATCGTCGTCCGGATCGTACGACGAGGGGCGGGCGGAGGAGGGCTGCGGCTTCCACGCCGGCACCCCGAACAGCCGCTCGCGGCGCGTGGTGTAGCCGTAGGACGATTTCCACGGCTGCTGGTAGGCGGAGCGCTCCAGCATGCGCGCCGTCTGCCGCGTGTCCAGCAGCTCCGTGGGCACGGAGAGCAGGAAGGGCGACGGGGTGGCGTCCATGTACTGTCCGGCGCGCCGCCGCCGCCTGGCGTGGGCCAGGTACAGCTTGCGCTCCGCGCGGGTGACGCCCACGTAGAAGAGGCGGCGCTCCTCCTCCAGGTCCGCCGGCTCGTCGTAGGCGCGCATCAGCGGGAAGAGGCCGTCCTCCAGCCCGGTGATGAAGACGAAGGGGAACTCCAGCCCCTTGGCGTTGTGCAGCGTCATCAGCGTCACCGCGTCGGCGTGCGGATCGTGCTGGTCCACGTCCGCCACCAGCGCCACGTGCGCCAGGAACACGTCCAGCGGCCGCGGCTCCTCCGCCTCGTCGTCCTCGCCCGCACCGGCCGCCTCGCCCGCGAGGACCATCTCGAAGCCCAGCTCCGGGTCGCCCTCGTCCAGCCGGCGCTGGATCTCCGCCGCGCCGGTGAGCAGCTCGTCCAGGTTCTCGATGCGGTCCTTCCCCTCCGCACCCTCCGCCTTGAGCGCCTCCACCAGCCCCGACTCCTGCAGCAGCTCGCGCAGCAGCGCGTCCAGCGACACGCCGCCCGCCGTCGCCAGCGCGGCGAACTTGCGGATGAGGCCCGCCAGCTCCGGGAGCGCCTTCGCCGCGCCGCCGCGCACGCCGTCCACCGACGCCGCCTCCGCCGCCGCGGCCAGGAGCGGAATGCCGCGCCGCGCCGCGTGCTCCGCCAGCCGCGCCACCGTGGTGTCGCCGATGCCGCGCCGGGGGACGTTGACGATGCGCAGGAACGCCTCGTCCGCGGCGGGGTTGGCGACGAGCCGCAGGTAGGCCAGCGCGTCCTTCACCTCGCGCCGCTCGTAGAAGCGCGTGCCGCCGATCACCCGGTACGGCATCCCCTCGCGGCGCAGCGCCTCTTCCATGGCGCGCGACTGTGAGTTGGTGCGGTATAGGACCACGAAGTGCCGCAGGGTGAGCCGCGGGTCGTCGCCCATGCGGCTGCGGATCTCCTCCGCCACCCACTGCGCCTCGTCCTGCTCGTCCGCCGCCTCCACCAGCGTCACCCGCTCGCCCGCAACGTTGTCGGTGCGCAGCGTCTTCCCCTTGCGGTTGACGTTCTCCGCGATCACGCGGTTGGCGGCGTCCAGGATCGTCTTCGTCGACCGGTAGTTCTGCTCCAGCCGCACGACCCTGGTGTCGGGGAAGTCCTTCTCGAAGTCCAGGATGTTGCGGATGTCCGCGCCCCGCCATCCGTAGATGGACTGGTCGTCGTCGCCCACCACGAACAGGTTGCGGTGCTCCTCCGCCAGCAGGCGCAGGAAGACGTACTGCGCGCGGTTGGTGTCCTGGTACTCGTCCACCAGCAGGAAGCCGAACCGCTCCGCGTAGCGCCGCAGCACGTGCGGGTGCTCGCGGAACAGCTGCACTGGCTTCACCAGCAGGTCGTCGAAGTCGAAGGCGTTGGCATCGCGCAGCGCCTGCTGGTAGAGCGGATACACGTCCGCCACCACGCGCTCGAACGGGTCGCGGGCGTGGGCGGCGTACTCCGCTGGGCCGGTGAGCTCGTTCTTGGCGGCGGAGATGGCGCCGTGCACCGCGCGCGGCGTGAACTTCTTGGGATCGAGCTTGAGCGTGTCGCGGATGATGCGCCTGGTCAGTCCGTCCGCGTCTTCCGCGTCGTAGACGGTGAAGCCGGGGGACCAGCCCAGGCGCTGCGCGTCGCGGCGCAGGATGCGGACGCCCACGGAGTGGAAGGTGCCGATCCACATCCCCGTGGGCTCTCGGCCCAGCGCCTTGCGGACGCGGTCGCGCATCTCTCCGGCGGCCTTGTTGGTAAAGGTGAGGGCCAGGATGCTTCCCGGGTCCACTCCCATCTCCTCCACCAGCCAGGCGATGCGCGTGGTGAGCACGCGCGTCTTGCCGGAGCCCGCGCCCGCCAGCACCAGCAGCGGCCCCTCGAAGTGCGAGGCCGCCTCACGCTGCTCCGGGTTCAGGTGCGAAAGGTCGAACGCCATCTATTGCCGGATTCGTTGATTGAGATGTCCGTACGGGCATCCTGCCGGCCGCGGGAAGGCCCTCCCCCCGTCCCCCCTCCCCCGCTC
>DATAAG010000234.1:0-3332 GCA_036260235.1 Longimicrobium sp. | reverse complement strand
TGCTGGCGCAGGTGAAGGCGCGCGCGCTGGAGGGGCAGCGGAACCAGGACATCCCCTTCGAGCAGGTGGTGGAGCGCCTGCGTCCCGCGCGGAGCCTGGCGTACAGCCCGCTCTTCCAGGTGATGTTCGCGTGGCAGAACGAGGCGGGCGGCGCACTGGAGCTGCCGGGGCTCACACTGGCCCCAGCGGCCTCAGCGCCGGGCGTCACGGCCAAGTTCGACCTGCTGCTGTCGCTGTGGGAGGATGACGGCCGCATCGCCGGCGCCGTGGAGTACGCCACATCGCTGTTCGAACGGGCGACGGTGGAGCGGTGGGTGGGCTACCTGCGCGCGGTGCTGGAGGGGATGGCGGCGGACGAGGGCCGGAGCGTGGACCGCATCCCGATCCTTCCCGAATCCGAGCGCCGGCAGGTGCTGCGGGAGTGGAACGCGACCGATGCGGCGTCTCCGCGCGAGGCGTGCGTCCACGAGCTGTTCGAGGCGCAGGTCGCGCGCACACCCGGCGCGGTGGCGGTTGTGTTCGAAGGCGAGCGGGTGACGTACGCGGAGCTGAACGCGCGGGCGAACCGGCTGGCGCACCACCTCCGTGCGCTCGGCGTGGGCGCCGACGCGCGGGTGGGGATCTGCGTGGAGCGCAGCGTGGAGATGGTGGTGGGGCTGCTCGGCATCCTCAAGGCCGGCGGCGCCTACGTGCCGCTCGACGCCAGCTACCCGGTGGACCGGCTCCGCTGCATGCTCGAGGACAGCGCTCCGGCCGTCCTCCTGACGCACCCGCCGCAGGCCGCCACCGCCGCCGCGCTGTCGGCGGGGTCCGCCATCCCGGTGCTCGATCTCACCCGCGACGAAGGATGGGCGGACCAGCCGGCGACGAATCCCGGCCGCGAGGGGCTCGGGCCGCGGAACCTGGCGCACGTGCTCTTCACTTCGGGCTCCACCGGGCGTCCCAAGGGGGTGATGCTGGAGCACGGGAGCCTGGTGAACCGGCTGGCGTGGATGCAGGACCGGTACGGGATGGGGCCGCACGAGGCGCTGCTGCAGAAGACGCCGTTCTCCTTCGACGTCTCGTTCTGGGAGTTCTTCTGGCCGCTGATGGTGGGCGCCCGGCTGGTGATGGCGCGCCCCGACGGGCACCGCGACCCGGCGTACCTGGTGGAGGTCATCCGCCGCGAGGGGATCACCACCGCGCACTTCGTCCCCTCGATGCTCCCGCTCTTCCTGGAGCACCCGGACGCGGGGCGCTGCACGGGCCTCCTCAGAGTACCGGTGAGCGGCGAGGCGGTTTCCCCCGCGCTGGTGCGGCAGTTCCACGAGCGGCTTCCGGGCGTCGGCCTCTTCAACCAGTACGGCCCGACGGAATCCGGCGAGGTGACCGAGTGGGCGTGCGACCCCGGCGCGGAGCGCGTTTCCATCGGCCGGGCGATCCACAACTCGGCGGTCTACGTCCTGGACCGCGCCGGCGAGCCGGTGCCCGTCGGCGTGGCGGGCGAGCTGTTCATCGGCGGCGTGGCGGTGGCGCGTGGGTACCTGGGCCGACCGCGGCTGACGGCGGAGCGCTTCGTCCCCGATCCCTTCGGCGAGCCGGGCGCACGGATGTACCGCACCGGCGACCTGTGCCGGTGGACGGAATCCACTAACGCACTCACGCACTCACGCACTCACGCACTCGAGTACCTGGGGCGCACCGACTTCCAGGTGAAGGTCCGTGGCTTCCGCGTGGAGCCCGGCGAGATCGAGGCGCGGCTTGCCGCGCACCCCGGCGTGCGCGAGGCGGTGGTGCTCGCGCTGGACGATGGGGCCGGCGGGAAGCGGCTGGTGGCTTACTTCGTGGGCGAGGCGCTGGAGAGCGAGGCGCTGCGCGCGCACCTGTCCCAGCAGCTGCCGGAGTACATGGTTCCCGCGGCGTTCGTGCGGCTGGAGACGCTTCCGCTGACTCCCAACGGAAAGCTGGACCGCAGGGCGCTCCCCGCTCCCGACGCGGACGCGTTCGCCGCGCGTGCGTACGAGGCGCCCGTGGGGGAGGTCGAGAACGTGCTGGCCGGGATCTGGTCGGAGCTGCTGGGGGTGGAGCGGGTGGGTCGCGGCGACCACTTCTTCGCGCTGGGCGGGCACTCGCTGCTGGCGGTGCGGGTCGTCTCCCGCGTGCGGCAGGCGCTGGGCGTGGAGGCGGCAGTCGGCGACCTCTTCGTCCGGCCCGTGCTGGCGGACTTCGCGCGCGGGCTGGAGGCGGCCACGTGGGCGGAGGGGACGGCGATCGTGCCGGTGGAGCGCGGCGGGCCGCTGCCGCTGTCGTTCGCGCAGCAGCGGCTCTGGTTCATCGACCAGATGGAGGGCGCGGGCGCGGCCTACCACCTCCCCATGCGCCTGCGGCTCAAGGGCGAGCTGGACCGCGAGGCGCTGGTGCGCGCGCTGGATCGGATCGTGGCGCGGCACGAGTCGCTGCGCACCAGCTTCCCGGAGACGGACGGCGTCCCCGCGCAGCGGATCTCCGCGGTGGAGGAGAGCCCGTTCCACCTGGTCGAGCACGACCTCACCGCCTTGCCGAACGCGGAGCATGAGCTGCGCCGCCTGATGCAGGACGAGGCGGGGGCGCCGTTCGACCTGGCGCGGGGCCCGCTGGTCCGCGGGCGGCTGATCCGGGTGGCCGGCAACGACCACGTGCTGCTCATCACCATGCACCACATCGTCTCGGACGGGTGGAGCATGGGGATCTTCACCCGCGAGCTGAGCGCCCTGTACGCAGCCTTCCGCGCCGGCAGGCCCGATCCGCTCCCGCCGCTGCCGGTGCAGTACGCGGACTACACGGCGTGGCAGCGGCGCCGGGTGGAGGGCGAGGTCCTGCAGCGGCAGGCGGACTACTGGCGCGAGACGCTTTCCGGCGCGCCGGAGCTGCTGGAGCTGCCGACGGACCACGCGCGCCCGGCCCGGCAGGACTTCGCGGGCGACTGGGTGGAGGTGGAGCTGGACGAGTCGCTGACCGCGGCGCTGAAGACGCTGGGGCAGCGGCACGGCGCCACCCTTCACATGACGCTGCTGGCGGGATGGGCGGCCGTGCTCGCGCGGCTGTCGGGCCAGGACGAGGTGGTCGTCGGCACCCCGAGCGCCAACCGCGGGCGGAGCGAGATCGAGGGTCTGATCGGGTTCTTCGTCAACACGCTGGCGCTGCGTGTGGACCTGTCGGGCTCGCCCAGCGTAGCGGAGCTGCTGGGGCGGGTGAAGGAGCGCTCCCTGGGCGCTCAGCACCACCAGGACATCCCCTTCGAACAGGTGGTGGAACTGGTGCAGCCGGTGCGCAGCCTGGCGCACACCCCGGTCTTCCAGGTGATGTTCGCCTGG
>DATAAG010000233.1:0-2367 GCA_036260235.1 Longimicrobium sp. | reverse complement strand
CGGCAGAGTCGGTTCTCTGCCGACTCTGCTGATTCCGCGTGCGGCAACGTCTGTCGGTAGCAGCGTAGAAGGACCTTGCGCAATCTGCACCGGCTGCGCGACATTTGTTTTGAGGGACCCGGGCGCTCCCCCCTCCCACCGCGGCGCCCGCAAGTCTTTCCGTTCCCAGCCATGCTTCCGTACGCCGGAAGCCCTCCAGAAACGGCAAACCCGCCGAAAGGCGGCGACGCAAAGCTACGAGGCTACCGCGGGTCCATCCCCCGCCACGCCAGTCGAGCCGCCGATGAGAGGAACCATCCCATGCACCTCATCCGCCGCCTGCTCGGCCCCCCTCCGGCCGCGCAACCGGAACACGACGGCCCGCCCGCCGGCGTGCCGCAGGGCGCCCATGCCACGCACCTGGCGATGGCCAGCGCGCTCACCTTCGGGCTGGCGGCGCGCGACGCCCGGCTCGGGTTCGTGGAGCACTGCGCGCGCGTGGCGGAGCTGGCCGGCCGCGTGGCCGCGGAGCTGGACGTGCCGGCCGGCGACCGCGACCTGCTGGACGCCGCGGCCCGGCTGCACGAGATCGGCATCCTCTCCGTGCCGGCCGGCATCCTGGAATCGCCGCGGCGGCTGGTTCCCGAGGACCGGGCGCTGATCCGCGAGCACGCGTCGATCGGCGCGGAGATCGTGCGGGCCACGCACCCGGAGCGCACGGCGCGGCTCATCGAGCACCAGTACACGGACTTCGCCCAGCTGCGGCAGGTCTTTGCGGACGACCTGGACCTGCTGCTGGCCGGCATCCTGCGCGCGGCGGACGTCTTCGACGCGGTTACCCATCCCCGCCCCTACCAGGACCGGCTGCGCGACACGCACCGGGAGCGGATCTTCGTGCAGGGCAGCGGCATCCGCTTCCACCCGCAGGCCGTCGAAGTGCTCCTGCACGTGGAAGCGTAGTCAAAATCGAAGGAAGAAGAGCCTCACACGGAGTCAGCGGAGTCAACGGAGTTTTTACTCTGCTGACTCTGCGTGAGGCTTCATTCTTTGTGGATGAACGTTGCCGCCGAGCCGCGCGCGATCTACGATTCGGCCATGCAATCAGCGGACGTGGTGATCGTGGGCGCGGGGGTGATGGGCGCCAGCATCGCGTACCACCTCGCACGCGCGGGGTGCGCGAACGTCGCCGTCATCGACCAGGCCGCCCGCTCCGGCGAGGGAAGCACGGGACGCGCGGCGGGCGGCTTTCGCGCGCAGTTCGATTCCGCGATCGGCGTGCAGATGTCGCTGCTCTCGCGGGAGAAGCTCGCCCGCTTCAGGGACGAGACGGGGGTCGACCCCGGCTACCAGCCCGTAGGCTACCTCTTTCTCGCGCGGCGGCAGGCGGAGGTGGACGTCCTGCTGCAGCTGCAGGCGCTCCAGAAGGCCGCGGGGCTGCACGAGGCGCGTCAGCTGAGCCCGGACGAGGCGCTCGCCCTCAACCCCGCGGTGCGCTGGGAGATCGCCGGCGCCACCTTCTGCCCCACGGACGGCTACATCCGCCCCCTCGAGATCCTGCGCGGCTACACGGAGGCCGCGCAGCGGCTCGGCGTGCGCTTCGTCTTCGGCGCGCCGTGCACGGGGTTCGACCAACACGGCGAGACGATCCGCGCCGTCCGCACGCCGGATGGCGAGATCGCGGCGGGGGCGGTGGTGAACGCGGCGGGAGCGTGGGCGGGGCGCGTGGCGGAGCTCGCGGGCGTGCGCATCCCCGTGCGGCCGCTGCGCCGGCGCGTAGCCATCACCCGGCCGACGGAACTGCTCCCGCCGGACATGCCGATGACCATCTTCGTGGAAGACGGCTTTCACCTGCGGGTGCGCGACGGCCGCATCCTCCTCCTCTGGCCCGACGACCCCGACGGCGACCCGTTCGACACCTCCGTGGACGACGCCTGGATCGAGCAGGTGATGCGGTTCGCCCACGAGCGGCTGCCGTGCCTGCGCGACGTGGTGCTGGACCGGCCGGCGTGCTGGGCGGGGCTGTACGAGATGTCGCCGGACCACCACGTGCTGCTGGGGGGGGCGCCGGGGGTGGAGAACCTCTACCTGGCCAACGGCTCGTCCGGGCACGGGGTGATGCATTCGCCGGCCATCGGGCAGCTGATGGCGGAGATCATCCTGGAGGGCGCCGCGCGCACGCTGGACACGCACCCGCTCCGCCCCAGCCGGTTCGACGAGGGCGACCCGGTGCGGGGGAACGCGCTGCTGTAGGGGACGCGCCCCCGCCGGGCTCGCATGACTCGCCCACCTCGGCACCAACCGATCGCGGCGGTGACGGGCATCTCACTGCGCCCGCGCGGGGCCCCTCCCCCCGGCCCCCTCCCCGCTCGTTCCTCGCGGAGAGGGGGA
>DATAAG010000232.1:0-10317 GCA_036260235.1 Longimicrobium sp. | reverse complement strand
CGTGCTGCCGCAGACCCGCCGGCATTCGCTGATCTGCTCGCTGTTCGGCATCCGCCATGTCGTGCTCGCGGTCAACAAGCTCGATCTCGTCGGCTTCGATCGCGAGGTGTTCGACAAGATCGCGACCGACTACGCGCAGTTCGCCGCCGATCTCGGTTTCGCCTCGCTGGTCATGATCCCGCTCTCGGCGCGCCACGGCGACAACCTGACCGAGCGCTCGCCGCGCACGCCGTGGTACCAGGGGCCGAGCCTGCTCGAACATCTCGAAACGATCGACGTCAGCGAAGACGCCGCCGGCCAGAAGTTTCGTTTCCCGGTGCAATGGGGGGGGGAGGGGCCCCCGCGGACGCAGTGAGATGCCAGTCGCAGCACGATCGAAGTTCAACCTCCCCCAGGGGTTTTTGGGGGAGGTCGCGAGGTGACGAGCGGGAGGGGGCGTGCGGGCGCGCGCCGGAGCCCGGATCGTGCAGCAAGTCCGGATCGTCGAAGAAGTTGCAGTTCGAACCGTGAGGATACGATGGCCGAAGTGACGGTGGTGGGAGGCGGGCTTTCGGGCTCGGAGGCGGCGTGGCAGCTGGCGGAGCGCGGACACGACGTCACGCTTTACGAGATGCGTCCCGTGCGCGGCACCCCGGCGCACCACACGGACCTGCTGGGCGAGATCGTCTGCTCCAACACCTTCAAGTCCGAAGACCCCCAGAACGCCCACGGCCTCCTCAAGCTGGAGATGGACGCCCTCGGCGTGGGCGGGTCGCTCCTGCTGGCGTGCGCCCGCGAGTCGCGGATCCCGGGCGGCACGGCGCTCACGGTGGATCGCGGGGAGTTCGCGCAGCGGATGACGGAGGCGGTGCAGGGGCATCCGCGCATCCGCGTCGTCCGGGACGAGGTGACGGAGCTGCCGGACGGCCCCACCATCGTCGCCACGGGCCCGCTGACCAGCGACGCGCTCTCCGCCGCCATCCGCCGCGCCCTGGGCGACGACCAGGGGCTCGCGTTCTTCGACGCCATCGCGCCCGTCGTCTCCTTCGAGTCGCTGGACATGGAGACGCTCTTCTTCGCCAGCCGCTGGGGAAAGGGCGAGGACACGGCGGGCGACTACCTGAACGCGCCGATGACGCAGGAGCAGTACGAGGCGTTCATCGAGGCGCTCAAGTCCGGCGAGGAGCACGCGGGACACGACTGGGAGAACGTCCCGTACTTCGAGGGCTGCCTCCCCATCGAGGTGATGGCGCACCGCGGGCCGGACACGCTGCGCTTCGGCCCGATGAAGCCCGTGGGCCTCCCCGTGCCGCAGTGGGACGGCCGCCGCGCGCACGCCATCGTGCAGCTGCGCCGCGAGGACCGCGCCGGGAACATGTGGAACCTGGTCGGCTTCCAGACGCGGCTGCGCATCCCCGAGCAGAAGCGCATCTTCCGGATGATCCCCGGCCTGCAGGACGCGGAGTTCCTGCGCTGGGGCTCCATCCACCGCAACACCTACCTCAACTTTCCCGCGCGGCTGTCGACGCACGGCTCGCTGCGCGACCGGCCGGAGCTGATCTTCGCGGGCCAGGTGACGGGGGTGGAGGGATACACGGAGTCGACGGCGACGGGCATCCTGGCGTCGGTGAACCTGGACCGCATCGTCCGCGGGCTGGAGCCGGTGGTGCCGCCCCCGACGACGATGCTCGGCGGGCTGATGCGCTACCTGCGCGAATCCGATCCGAAGCACTTCGCGCCGATGAACAGCAACTTCGGCCTTCTCGACCCGCTCGACCGCAAGGTGAAGGACAAGGAGGAGAAGCGGGCGCTGCTCTCGGAGCGCGGGCGGGCGGACTTTGCCGCGTGGATGGAGGCGCACGGCATCGCCGGCGGGGCGATGGCGGCCGCGCGATGAGCGACGCGGCGGCGGACGCCGAGGCCCGGCGCGGCGGCGAGCTGGACGCCTTTCTGCGCTACGTGGCGCACGAGCGGCAGCTCTCGCCGCAGACGGTACGCGCCTATGCGGAGGACCTGCGCGAGTTCCAGGAGTTCCTGGACCGCTACTACGGCGCGCCGGAGTGGTCGTGGGGCGGGGTGGACCGTCTCGCCATCCGCTCGTGGATGGGCGACTGCGCCACCCGCCGGGGACTCGCACGGACCAGCATCGCCCGCAAGCTGTCGTCCGTCCGCTCGTTCTACCGCTTCCTCCACGTGGAGGAGCGGGTGGAGGCCAACCCCGCCCGCGCCGTCCGCACGCCGAAGAAGCAGCGCGTCCTTCCCGGCTTTCTGACCCGCGACCAGATGGACGCCGTCTTCGAGACGGCGATGATGCGCGCCCAGGCCGGCGGCTTCCACGCGCAGCGGAACCTGGCGATCGTGGAGCTCTTCTACTCCGCCGGCCTGCGCGTCTCGGAGCTGCAGGGGCTGGGGATGGACGCGATCGACCTGATCGGCGAGCGGCTGCGGGTGCTGGGGAAGGGGCGCAAGGAGCGCATCGTGCCGATCGGCGGGATGGCGGTGCGGGCGCTGCGGACGTACTACGACTCGCGCGCCCGCATCATCGCCCAGGCGTCGCGGCCGGACGCGCGCGCGGTGTTCGTCGGGCAGACGGGGCGGCGGCTGGGTGTGCGGCAGGTGCAGAACATCGTCACCGACTTCCTGCGCCACGTCGCGGGCGAGGCGGGGCTCTCGACCCACTCGCTGCGCCACACCTTCGCCACGCACATGCTGGACGCCGGCGCGGACCTGCTGGCGGTGAAGGAGCTGCTGGGCCACGCCAGCCTCTCCACGACGCAGATCTACACGCACACGTCCAAGGAGCGGCTGAAGAAGGTGTACCGGCAGGCGCATCCGCGAGCTTGAGAAGAGTGCGTTAGTGCGTGAGTGCGTTAGTGCGTGAGTGCGTGAGTGAACGGCGGGGGCCCTCACCCGCGGCCTGGGCCCTCACCCGGCTCGCTCAGGCTCGCCACCCTCTCCCGCAAACTGCGCGGGAGAGGGTGTAGACATCGCACAGGGCTCCTGCCGCGCTTGCGTATCTCGTGGCGCGGCGCGAGTTTGTCTGCCCCTTCGCGGCGATCCGCCCCGCGGGGAGTCCGCGCAGGCGGACTTCGTGACGTTGCAGCAGCGATTTCAATCGCCGGGCGAAATGTGCGGGCATGCGACGTACCGTCCGCACTAACGCACTAACGCACTAACGCACTGACGCACTTACATGCCGATCCCCACCTTCCACGCCACCACCATCCTCGCCGTCCGCCGTGACGGCAAGGTCGCGCTGGGGGGCGACGGACAGGTCACCATGGGCGACGTGGTCGCCAAGAGCAGCGCCACCAAGGTGCGCAAGCTGCGCGAGGGCAAGATCCTCGCGGGGTTCGCCGGTTCCGTGGCCGACGCCTTCACCCTCTTCGAGAAGTTCGAGGAAAAGCTGGAGCGCTACCCCGGCAACCTGAGCCGCGCCGCGGTGGAGCTGGCCAAGGACTGGCGCAGCGACCGCTACCTGCGCCGGCTGGAGGCGCTGCTGGCCGTGGCGGACCGCGAGAACCTGTACATGATCAGCGGCACCGGCGACGTCATCGCCCCCGACGACGACATCGTGGCCATCGGCTCCGGCGGCAGCTACGCGCTGGCGGCCGCGCGGGCCCTCAAGGACCACTCCTCGCTCTCCGCGCCGGAGATCGTGCGGCGCGCGCTGGAGATCGCGGGCGACATCTGCATCTACACCAACACCAACATCACCGTGCTGGAGCTGGACTAGGCCGTCCCGCCCCCGCACGCAGGAAGTCTGGATCAATGGCGACCAACGAAACGGAAGCGCAGGCCCCCGCCGGGGCGGACGGACCGCCGCAGGAGCCCCTGTGGCTGGACGAGATGACGCCCCGGCAGATCGTGGCCGAGCTGGACAAGTACATCGTGGGGCAGCACGCGGCCAAGAAGGCCGTCGCCATCGCGCTCCGCAACCGCTGGCGCCGCCAGCGCGTGGGCGACGAGCTGCGCGAGGAGATCGTCCCCAACAACATCATCATGATCGGCCCCACCGGGGTGGGAAAGACGGAGATCGCCCGCCGCCTGGCCCGGCTGGCCGGCGCGCCCTTCGTCAAGGTGGAGGCGTCCAAGTTCACCGAGGTGGGCTACGTGGGGCGCGACGTGGAATCCATGGTGCGCGACCTGGTGGATGTCGCGGTCAACATGGTGCGCACGGAGCGAGAGGACGAGGTGCAGGACCAGGCGGAGCAGCGCGCCGAGGAGCGGCTGCTGGACCTGCTCCTTCCCCCCGTGGAGCCGGGCGCGCCCCAGCCCGCCGGCGGCGACCGGGAGCAGCAGCGGGTCTGGTTCGCCGGCCCCACCGCGGGGCAGGCGCAGCCGGTGACGGAGGACGCGCAGACGAAGGAGCGGCGCGAGCGCACCCGCGAGAAGTTCCGCCAGCTGCTGCGCGACGGCAAGCTGGAGGAGCGCGAGGTGGAGGTGGAGGTGAGCCAGAGCATGCCCATCGAGAACATGATGGTGCCGATGGGCGGCGGGATGGACGGCGGCGGCGGCATGGACGGCAACCTGATGGACATGCTGCAGGACTGGCTTCCCAAGCGCACCAAGCGCCGCCGCGTCACCGTGGGCGAGGCGCGCCGCATCCTGGTGCAGGACGAGCTGGACAAGCTCGTCAACATGGACGAGGTCATCAACGAGGCGCTGGACCGCGTGGAGGAGATGGGGATCATCTTCCTCGACGAGATCGACAAGATCGCCGGCGAGCGCGCGGCCACCGGCGGGCCCGACGTCTCGCGCGAGGGGGTGCAGCGCGACCTGCTCCCCGTCGTCGAGGGCTCGACGGTGCAGACCAAGTACGGGATGGTGCGCACCGACCACATGCTGTTCATCGCGGCCGGCGCCTTTCACGTCAGCAAGCCGTCGGACCTGATCCCCGAGCTGCAGGGCCGCTTTCCCATCCGGGTGGAGCTGGCCACGCTCACCGAGGACGACTTCGTCCGCATCCTCCTGGAGCCCAAGAACGCGCTGGTGACGCAGTACCGCGCGCTGGCCGCCGCGGACGGCGCGGAGCTGGAGTTCACCGACGAGGGGGTGCGCGAGATCGCCCGCACGGCCGCGCAGCTGAACCTGAAGATGGAGAACATCGGCGCGCGGCGGCTGCACACGGTGCTGACCACGCTGCTGGAGGACGTGATGTTCGACCTTCCCGACCTGCCGGAGAAGCGCATCGTCATCGACCCGGACCGCGTGCGCGAGCGCCTCAAGGACATCGTGGAGGACGAGGACCTGCGCAAGTACATCCTCTGATCCGCGTTGCAAGGATGAAGATTCGGCCCTCTCCGGAGTCTCCGGGGAGGGCCGATGCGCTTGCGGGACGCACCCTCCACGGCAGCCTCCGAGGTGCGTTCCATCGGTGGGTGAAACTCCGCGCGAGGCCGAATCTGGTGAATTGAACTGAATTCGTATCCCTGGCTCCGCGAAAAGGAGCGGGCGTAACGAACCGATACAGCCTGTTTACTTTCTTGCGCCGGGCGCGGGCGGACGCTATCCCTTGTTCGTTCATGGGCAGGCGGAATCCGGGTGGAGGGAACGTTCCGGCTGGAACCTCCCCGCCCCGCCCCCTCCAGAGGCGCGCCTTTGGGGCCGCAGGATTCCCTGCCCCGCGATCTTTCGCGCGCCGTCCCCGCAGGCGCAGCACCGGTGGTCAGGACGGATCGGCAGGCCCGCGATCCGAAAGATGCTTTCCCTTGCAACGCGGAGGCGCTTCATGAGCATCCATCTCCTTTCCGGGCCGGCACCCGCGCGGCCGCGGCCTGCACGCGTGATCGCGGGGGTTTCGGCTGCCGGACTGGCGGTTCTGCTGGCGGCGTGCGCGGGCGCGTCGTCCAGTCCGTCGGCGCGGCCCACGGCCGTCGGCGCGGCCCCGTCGCGGCCGCTGGTCACCGCGCCCGGTGCGGCGCTGGACACCATGGTCGATCCCCGGGAGATCCGGTCGCGGAACGGCGTGTTGAACGTGACCCTGGCGGCGGTGTTCAAGCCCCTGGCCGTGCCCAACATGGGCACGCAGGTGCTGCGCACCTACCAGGTGCTGTCCGTCAACGACTCCACCGCCGATTCCACCTGGTACGGGTTCCCCGGGCCCACGCTGCGCGTGTTTCCCGGAGACTCCGTGCACATCATCCTGAAGAACATGATGTGGGACAGCACCGTCTCCGCGGCCAACCCGCCGGGCGGCGCGTCCAACACGCAGTGCGCCAACTACCCGGCATCGCAGCCCCCCCGTCCCACCGACCACTTCGAGGACTGCTTTCACGGGCTCAACTGGACCAACATCCACTACCACGGAATGCACGTGACGCCCGATTCGGTGGGCGACGACGTGCTCCTGCTCATCCCCCCCGGCAGCCAGCACGAATACGGCTTCCGCATTCCGCACAACCAGTCGGCGGGCACGCACTGGTACCACCCGCACAAGCACGGCTCGGTGGCCATCCAGGTGCTGAACGGGATGTCGGGGGCACTGATCGTGGACGGCGGGCCGCTGGACACGCTGGCGGACAGCAGCGGCATGCGGGAGCGGGTGATCGCGCTGCAGCAGATCGACACCATCCCCAACCTGCTGACCCCCAGCACCTTCGGGCACCAGTTCCTGGTGAACGGGCAGCTCAACCCCGTCATCGTGATGGCGCCGGGCGAGGTGCAGCGCTGGCGCATCGTGAACGAGAACGTCACCAAGACGGCCGCCTTCGAGCTGGTGATCGCTGACACCACGGGGGACGAGCCCCGGATCTACGAGGTGGCGCGCGACGGGGTGGCGTACGCCAACGCCAACTACGCTCCCATCGGGGCTCCGCAGCCGGATGCCTCGGTGCTGATGGCGCCGGGGAACCGGCTGGACGTGTTCGTCCAGGCCCCCCGCAACGGCGGGCTGTTCAGGGTACAGACCCGGCACGTGGCACACGCGCTGCCGCAGGACTCCACGCGCAAGGAGCAGTTCCGCGCGCGACGGGCGACCGCACTGCCCGCGGGCAACGCGCCGGCGGACACCAGCACGCTGAAGAGCTCCGTGTTCTACGTGATGGTGGACACCACGCTGCCGCCCAGCACGTCCACGCTACCCAGCAGCTTGCCGCCCCTCCCGGACTTCCTGGCCAACCTGCCGGGACCCATGAACCCGGTGGAGATCCTGGCGCACCCGGAGCGGCTGCCGGTCATCGTGTTCGCGGACTCCGGGTTCGGGAGCAAGAGCCATCAGCAGCCCACGCAATTCTTCCTGGGCACGGCCCAGAACCCCACAATGCGGTTCAACTCGGACTCCGTGTACGTACCGCGCAACATCCTGAACCAGCCCCTGCCCATGGTGCTGGACTCGGTGCAGACCTGGATGGTGGTGAACCGCAGCACGGCCACCAACCACCCGTTCCACATCCACATCAACCCCTTCCAGGTGATCGACGCGTTCTACCCCAACCTCAACGATCCCAACGCCCCGCTCTACGCGCAGCTGGATTCGGCGGCGCAGCACCGGGGCGCGCCGATCTGGCTGGACGTGGTTCCGCTTCCCGTGCCGCGGGTCGACACCGTGGCCGGCGTGCCGACGCTGATTCCCGGGTACGTGCTGATCCGGCAGGCGTACCAGCCGTTCCTGAACGCGGACGGCACGCCGTGCGCCAACTGCGGCGATCCCACCGGCTGGTTCGTGATGCACTGCCACATCCTGGGCCACGAGGAACGGGGGATGATGCAGGTGCTGGAGATCGTGGCTCCCGGGCAGCAGCCCACCCCGCCGCCCGCCGGCGCCGGCTCCGCCGGTCCATCGGGGAGCGGCGCGGCGTCCCGGCCGGCTCCGTCCGCTCCGGGGCATTCACACCGGCACTGACGCGGCCGGCGCCACCGGGCTCCCGGGCCGGATCCTCCGTTCCGGAGCGAGGGAAAAAAGAAGCTTCCACGCAGAGGGCGCGGAGGAAGCCGGAGAGGGCGCGGGATGCCTCCGCGCTCTCTCCCGTGATCGCTGCGGCGTATGCGCCGGCACCGTTCGTTGGCACCAAGAACGCGAGGCGGCGCCGGTGCGAGCGGAGGCGGGAATGGAGAAGGACGTTTGCTTGCGGGGGAAGGTTTTCGGAATTATACCTCCTGCTACCTTCGTCCGTCGCAGCCGCACGTCTCTACGGATCCCGCACTCTCCAGCGGATCCGCCTGCAGCCCCGGGGCGGGCCCGCCTCATTTCCCACCAGTTCGAGGACGCCCCCATGTTGCACGCGCCATCCACAGCGCCGGAGGTCCCGGCGCATCCGCCGGCGGAGGTTCCGCTCGGCCGCCGACTGCTGCTGGGCCTGGTGCCCGCGGCGTCGCTGGCGGTGGTCGCGGCGGCGTGCGCGACGGCGGCCACCCCCGCGTCGGCCCCGTCGGCGCGGCCGTCCGGGGCGACGCTGGCCGACGCGGCCTCCACCGACTCCACCTGGCGCGAGCCGCGCGAGTTCCGCGCGGGCGCGGACGGGGTGCTGCGCATCCGGCTGCGCGCCACCATGGACAGCCTTACGGTGCCCACCTCCACCGGCAGCAACCGCGAGTACCTGCGCACCTACCAGCTCCTCGAGGCCAACGGGATCTCGTACGCGGACTCCGGGATCATCGGCTTTCCGGGTCCCACCCTGCGCGTGCGGCAGGGGAACCGGGTGAGCATCTGGCTCATCAACGACCTGCCGGCCACCGACACGGTCACCACCTGCAACAACTACCCGGCATCGCAGCCCCGGTCGCCCAACCTGCCCGCCGTGGACACCTTCCCGGAGTGCTTCCACAGGTCCAACCACACCAACCTGCACTTCCACGGGTTCCACGTGTCGCCGCGAAGCCCGGCGGACAACGTGCTGCTGACGGTGGCGCCCGGGGACAGCATGTACTACGAGTTCGTGATCCCCGAGAACCAGTCGCCGGGGACACACTGGTACCACCCGCACCTGCACGGATCCGTGGCGGTGCAGGTGACCAACGGGATGTCGGGCGCCTTCATCGTGGACGGGGGCCCCGTCGACGACTACGGCTTCGACGACGTGCTGGCGGCGGTGCAGGAGATCGACGCCAGCGTGAACCTGATGGACACCACCTTCGCCCGTGTGAAGCTGGTGAACGGGATGGTGAACCCCGTCATCTCCGTTCGCCCCGGCGAGGTGAAGCGGCTGCGGCTGGTGAACGAGAACATCTCCGCCACGGCCACGTACGGCGTGCTGTTCCCGGACCTGCCCGGGCGCCAGGAGCCGGAACTGTACGACATCGCCCGCGACGGCGTGCAGTACGCGCCGCAGAACTACAACGACAGCGTCCCCGACGACACCCTGCTGGTGGCGCCGGGAAGCCGGCTGGACATGTTCCTGGTGGCGCCCACCGACACCGGCACACACGAGTTCCGGGCGGTCGTCCCCCTCGTGAATCCCGAGTCGCGCAAGCGGTCGGAGGACGGCCTGCTGCCGCTGACGACGACCCAGTCCCTGTTCACCGTGCGGGTGAGCGGCGCGCCGATGCCCCCCGGGTACGGCGGGCTGCCGGACAGCCTGCCGCCGCTCCCCTGGTTTCTGCAGAACCTGGACGCGACCGACACCGTCGTGGACCATGACGTGATGTTCGCGGACAGCGGCGGAACCAAGGGCAAGCTGACGCCAAACCCGCCGTCGTTCTTCATGGGCACGCTGGCGAACCCGTTCCAGCAGTTCAACGACAGCGTGCCCCTGATCCGGATGCCGCTGGATTCCACGCAGCTCTGGAAGGTGTGGAACCTGAGCGTCAACAAGATCAACCACCCGTTCCACATCCACATCAACCCCTTCCAGGTGGACTCCGTCTACGCGCCGCTGGGCGCGGCGGACCCCAGCTACCCGCTGTACCAGACGCTGAACGAGGCCCAGATGCGCGGCCACCCGATCTGGCTGGACGTGCTGCCGCTGCCCCGGTCCGTCGTCAGCAACGGCGTGGTGACGGACACCGCGTTCATCCTGATCCGCCAGGAGTTCGCGGACTTCACCGGGCCGTACGTGATGCACTGCCACATCCTGGGCCACGAGGAGCGCGGGATGATGCAGCGGGTGGACGTCGTGGGACCCCCCGGTGCCGGCGCGGGCAGGCTCCACGCCGGCGCCGGCCGGCGTGCACCGCAACCACCGGCACTGACCGCGCTGGACGTGCGCGGCGCAGGACGGCCCGGGGGCACGCCACCTCCGGGCCGTCTCGCGGCCCGACGCCGCTTCCGCCGCTCCTGAGGCCGGATCCTTCGCTCCGGAGCGAGGGAAAAAGAAGTTTTCAGGCAGAGGGCGCGGAGGAAGCCGGAGAGGGCGCGGGATGCCTCCGCGCCCTCTCCTGTTGTCGCTGCCGCGCATGCGC
>DATAAG010000231.1:0-4512 GCA_036260235.1 Longimicrobium sp. | reverse complement strand
ATTCGCCGGCGGCTGCTCGCGGCGAGGTGACGGGCGCCGAGGCGCTGCGGGGCCACGTGAGCGAGCGGCTGCCCGGCTACATGGTGCCGGCGGCGTACGTCGCCCTCGCCGCGCTCCCGCTGACGCCCAACGGCAAGGTGGACCGCGCCGCCCTCCCGCTGCCGGAGGGCGGCGAGGCGGGCGGCTACGTCGCGCCCCGCACGCCGACCGAAGAGGTGCTGGCGGGCGTCTGGGCGGAGCTGCTGGGCGCGGCGCGCGTGGGCGCGGCGGACGGCTTCTTCGCGCTGGGCGGGCACTCGCTGCTGGCCACGCGCCTGGTCTCGCGCGTCCGCGCGGTGTTCGGCATCGAGCTGCCGCTGCGCGCCGTCTTCGAGCACGCCACGCTGGCGGAGCTGGCGCGCGAGGTGGACCGCGCCCGCGGCGCCGGATCGGCCGCCCTCCCGCCGATCGTCCCGGTGGATCGGGATCGCCCGCTGGCGCCCAGCTACGCGCAGCAGCGGCTCTGGTTCCTGGACCGGCTGGAGCCCGGCAGCCCGCTGTACAACGTGCCCCTGGCGCTGCGCATCTCCGGCGAGCCGGACGTGGACGCGCTGGGGCGGGCGCTGGACGGGATCGTCCGGCGCCACGAGTCGCTGCGCACCGCCCTGCGCGAGGTGGATGGCGCGGTGGTGCAGGTGGTGGATGCCGACGGACGCCTCCCGCTGGTCCTCGACGACCTCTCCGCCCTTCCCGCGGACGCGCGCCAGGCGGAGGCCGAGCGCCGCATCCGTGGCGAGGCCGCCGCGCCCTTCGACCTGGCGCGGGGGCCGCTCTGCCGCGCCCGCCTGCTGCGCCTGGCGCCGGACGAGCACGTCCTGCTGCTCACCCTGCACCACGCCGTGAGCGACGGGTGGAGCCTGGGCGTGCTGCTGCGCGAGCTGTCGGCGCTGTACGGCGCCTTCACGCGCGGCGAGGGGCCGCCGCTGGCGCCGCTGCCGGTGCAGTACGCGGACTTCGCCGCCTGGCAGCGCCAGCACCTGGACGGGGTGATGGAGGCGCAGCTGGCCTGGTGGCGCGAGCGGCTGGCCGGCGCGCCCGCCGTGCTGGAGCTGCCGGCCGACCGCCCGCGCCCCGCGGTGCAGACCTTCCGCGGCGGGCGCGAGCGCGTCGTGCTGCCGGTGGCGCTGGCGGAGCGGCTCCAGGCGCTGGGCCGCCGCGAGGGCGCCACGCTCTTCATGACGCTCCTGGCTGCCTTTCAAGCGCTCCTTTTCCGCCGGGCAGGCCAGCCGGACGTCGTCGTGGGGACGCCGATCGCGGGGCGCACGCGCGCGGAGACGGAGGGGCTGATCGGCCTCTTCGTCAACACGCTGGCGCTGCGGGCGGACCTGTCGGGAGACCCGACGTTCCGCGAGCTGCTGGCGCAGGTGCGCGAGACCACGCTGGGCGCGTACGCCAACCAGGACCTCCCCTTCGAGCGGCTGGTGGAGGCGCTGCAGCCGGAGCGCAGCCTGGGCTACAGCCCGGTCTTCCAGGTGCTGTTCACGGTGGACGAGCCGGCCGCGCGGCTGGCGGAGCTGCCGGGGCTGCGGACGGAGCTGCTCCCGGAAGGGGAGGGGACCAGCAAGTTCGACCTCTCGCTTTCCGCCATGGTGACGGAGGACGGGCTGCGCTGCACGCTGACGTACAACGCGGACCTCTTCGACGCTTCCACCGCGCGGCGCCTCCTGGACCAGCTGGGGCTGCTGCTGGAGGCGGCCTCGGCGGATGCGGAGCTGCGCGTTTCCGCGCTCCCGCTGCTGGCGGATGAGGAGCGCTCCAGGATGGACGAGTGGCAGCGTGGCCCCGCGCTCCCGTCCACCCTCGAGAGCTTCCCCGCGCAGTTCGCGGCGGCGGCCGCGCGGGCGCCGCAGACAGTCGCGCTGGAGCACGGGGACGAGCGGATCACCTACGGGGAGCTGGACGCGCGGTCGAACCGGCTCGCGCACCACCTGCGGCGCCTGGGGATCGGCCCGGAGGCGCGCGTGGGGGTGTGCCTGGAGCGCACGCCGGAGCTGGTCGTCGCGCTGCTCGGCGTGCTGAAGACGGGCGCCGCCTACGTCGCCCTGGAGCCGCACTTCCCGGCGGAGCGTATCGCATCGGTGCTGGCGGACGCGGACGCGGCGCTGCTCATTGCGCACGGATCGACCGCATCCACCGACCTGCCGTGCCCGGCGCTGCTGCTGGATCACCCCGAGGTGCGCGAGACGATCGCCGCGGAGGCGGATTCGGCGCTGTCGATCGAGATCGATCCCGACACGCTGGCGCACGTCATCTACACCTCCGGATCGACGGGCACGCCCAAGGGCGTGATGATCCGCCACGGCGGCGTGGCGGCGTTCCTGGCGTGGATGCGCGCCCGCTTCCCGCTGGCGCCAGGCGAGCGCGTCCTTGGCTCCACCTCGGTGTCGTTCGACGTGCACGTCTCGGAGGTGCACTTCACCCTGGCCGGCGGCGGCACGCTGGTGCTGGTGCGCGACGCCCTGGCGCTGGCGGAGCTGCCGGCTGGCGCGGGGATCGTGCAGGCGAGCATGGTGCCCACCGCCGCGCAGGAGCTGCTGGCGATGGGCGCCATCCCGTCCACGCTGCGGCGGCTGAACCTGGGCGGCGAGCCGGTCCCGGCCGACCTGGTGCGCGGGCTGGCCGACGTCGGCGTCGCGGAGATCAACAACTACTGGGGCCCCACCGAGGACACCACCTACTCCACCGAGGCGGTGCTGGCCGCGGGCGAGCCGGTGACCATCGGACGGCCGCTGGCGGGGCGCCGGGCGTACGTGCTGGACGCGGCGCTGCGGCAGGTGCCCGCGGGCGTGGTGGGCGAGGTGTACGTCGCCGGCTGCGGGGTGTCGCGCGGGTACCTGGCGCGGCCGGACATGACGGCCGAGCGCTACCTGCCCGACCCCTTCGGCGCGCCGGGCGAGCGGATGTACGCCACCGGCGACCGGGCCCGCTGGCTGGCCTCGGGCGAGCTCGAGTACCTGGGCCGCGCGGACCACCAGGTGAAGGTGCGCGGCTTCCGCATCGAGCCGGGCGAGGTGGAGAGCGTGCTGCGCGCGCATCCGTCCGTGCTGAACGCGGCCGTCGGGGTGCGCGGCGAGGGGGCCGCGCGGCGGCTGGTGGCGTGGGTCGTCCCGGCGGAGGGCGCGTCGCCGTCCTCGGCCGACCTGGCGGCGTTCGTCCGCGAGCGGCTGCCGGAGTACATGGTGCCGGGCGCGTTCGCCGTCCTCGACGCCTTCCCGCTCACCACGTCGGGGAAGATCGACCGCCTGGCGCTGCCGGAGCCGGACTGGACGGAAGCGGCGGAGACGTACGTGGCGCCGCGCACACCGGCGGAGGAGGCGCTGGCGGCGATCTGGGCGGAGGTGCTGGGGATCGAGCGCGTGGGCGCGACGGACGACTTCTTCGCGCTGGGCGGGCACTCGCTGCTGGCCGCCCGTGTGGCGTTGCGCGTCCGGCAGGCGTTCGGCGTGGAGCTGCCGTTGCGCGCGCTCTTCGAGCAGCCGACGGTCGCCGGGGTCGCCGCGCGCATCGCCGGGAGCGCGGGGGCCGGGGCGGACCCCGACGTGCGCGGGGCCGGCGCCGGGGGCCCGCCACCGCTCTCCTTCGCGCAGCAGCGGCTCTGGTTCCTGGAGCAGCTGGAGCCCGGCGGCTCGGCGTACAACATCCCCGTCGCGCTGCGGCTGCGCGGGGCGCTGGAGGTGGTCGTGCTGGAGCGCGCCCTGGCGGAGATCGTGCGCCGCCACGAGCCGCTGCGCACCACCTTCGCCGATGCGGAAGGCGGCCCGGTGCAGCTCATCCATGCACCCGCTCCTTTCAAGCTTGTTGTACACGATGTGGCGGAAGCGGAGCTGGAGAGTGCACTGCGGACGGAAGCGGACACGCCGTTCGACCTGGCGCGCGGGCCGCTGTTCCGCGCGCGGCTGCTACGCGTGGCGGCGGACGAGCACGTGCTGCTGCTCTGCATGCACCACGCGGTGAGCGACGCGTGGAGCCTGGGCGTGCTCTACCGCGAGCTTTCCGCGCTCTACGCCGCCTTCAGCCGCGGCGAACCGTCGCCGCTGCCGGAGCTGCCGATCCGGTACGCCGAGTACGCGGCCTGGCAGCGCGAGCACCTGGCCGGCGGGGAGATGGAGCGGCAGCTGGCGTGGTGGAGGGAGCGGCTGGCCGGTGCCCCCGAGTTGCTGGAGCTGCCGGCGGACCTGCCCCATGCCGGCCGGCGCGGCAGCCGGGCCGGCCGCGAGCGGATGGTGCTGCCACCCGAGCTGCTGCGCGCACTGCGCGCCGCCGCCCGGAGCGAGGGCGCCACGCTCTTCATGGCGCTGCTCTCCGCCTTCCAGCTGCTGCTGTCCCGCTACTCCGGGCAGGACGACGTGGTGGTGGGCACGCCGGTGTCCGGGCGCGGCCGGCCGGAGACGGAGGGGCTGATCGGCTTCTTCGTGAACACGCTGGCGCTGCGCACGGAGCTTTCCGGCGACCCCAGCTTCCGCGAGCTGCTCG
>DATAAG010000230.1:0-2742 GCA_036260235.1 Longimicrobium sp. | reverse complement strand
GATGGAGAGCCACGCGTCGCCCGCGATGCCGGTGGGGTCGCCGCTGCCGCACTGGCGCACGGGGCGGTCGACGTACTCCACCCGGTACCCGGGGGCCGCGCTCCCCAGGAACTCCAGCACCACGCGGTCGAACCCCTGGTTCACCCCCACGCGCACGTCGCGCAGCACCACGGGCGCGCGCATGGTGCGCACCGCGTCCAGCACGCCGGCGGTCCAGTCCGGGAGCGGGGGCTGCGCGGGCGTGGCGGGCGTGACCGGCGCCGCCGGTACGGTGTCCGTGGACGTGGCCGCGGCGGGCGTGGACGCGCGCGAGGCGGAGTCCGTCAGCACGAACGCGGGAAGGCGGCCGGGCTCGCCCACGCCGCCGGAATCCGCCGCCAGCGAGTCCTCACCGATCCCCTGCGCGCGGCGGCGCTCGGTGGCCTCGCGCAGCTCGCCGCCCTGGTCGCCGCACGCGGCCAGCGCGGCCACGATCATCATCCCCCCGACCCAGCGAAGTCCCCTCATCCCCCCACCCCCTGTTGCGAACGGCGGGCGATGCGCGCACCGACCGCGTACACGTTGAACCCCGAATCGCGGACGAACCCCACGAGCGTCATTCCCGCCTGCTCCGCCAGCTGCATAGCCAAGCGCCTACTTTTCACCTGGTCCAAGCAGGCGGACCTCTCGAGCTTCGGCTAAGAGCTTCGGCCCATCCCAAGCTTCTGCCGCGAGGTCTTCTTTCAAAGCGGTACCTTGATGTATTAGCGTTTCCATCTCGGTTTGTACAACGTGACGAATTCGTGCTGCATCCTCGGGCGTGAGTGCTCCTTTTGCTTCTGCCTCCTGAATGCGTTCGAACAACTGCACTGTTCCATCTAACGATTGTATGGTCCTATCAAAATTATCAAATTTCATCAATACGATCCGCGCCCATACGTCCTTCAACAGTTTGTGAATCGTTTCAATTACCTTTTTTGCGCCACTGACCACGACGAGGATTGAACTTCCTGATTCGATGAGATGAATGCGGATAGCCGGATCATCAACACCTTCGAACCGCGCAATTTCCTCTGCAACTCTGACAATCGCTGCAAATACATCGCGAAGGCGTGCTACGGGTATTCCTTGCCCATTATAATCAACAACCTCAAGATCAACAGTGGCTAGCTCCTGCGCTATCGCTGGCTCTCTATCCTTCGTCAACACCTCCCTGAGCAGTGCTTCAGTCCTGATTGCCACACGCAGATGGTGCACCGCCTCTTGAACGTCACGATTATCCCTTAAGTGACCAGCAGCGTGTTCTCCCTGATGCAAAGCGCTGATTACCGCACCAGCGATTTCAGGTGTAAAGATTGGATGAAGATTCAGCCGCCGGAGAAGCGCCGAATCTTCTCTGTCCTTCCCTAGGCGAGCATGTGCCGCCCACGCGTCGAGCACAGGTTGTACGTACCCCTTCTGCTTCAAGTAATAAGTGAAATCGTCCGGTGTGCGTTCACCAATAAGAAACTCAGTCAACTGCAACAGAAAGTGCAGGTGAAGTTCGTCAACGAGCCTAGAAAGTCGGGTGGAGAATTCAGTTGGTTGCATAACCGATCTTCGTGTTAGTGGATTGTCAGAAGGCTTCATATCAGAGCGGGTGCCCCGCACGACATGCTGCAAGTCGGCAACCAAGCGGGTGGGCGCTACGAGCCGGTTATGATTCGACAGCCATCGGCACCAAGATGTCTTCGGCCAAGCTTGGTGCCGCAGCGACCACCGTCATCCCCCCACCCCCTGTGGCGAACGGCGGGCGATGCGCGCACCGCCCGCGTACACGTTGAACCCCGGATCGCGGACGAACCCCGCGAGCGTCATCCCCGCCTGCTCCGCCAGCGCCACGGCCAGGCTGCTGGGCGCGCTGACGCCGGCCAGCACCGGCACGCCCGCGCGGGCGGCCTTCTGCACCAGCTCGAAGCTGGTCCGTCCGCTCACCAGCACGATCGATTCCGCCAGCGGCACCTCGCCCGCCAGCAGCGCGGCGCCCACCAGCTTGTCCATGGCGTTGTGGCGGCCCACGTCCTCGCGGATGCGCACCAGCTCCCCCTCCGCGGTGAACTGCGCCGCGGCGTGCAGCCCGCCCGTCCGCTCGAAGACGCGCTGCGCTTCCCGCAGCTGCGCGGGAAGGGCGACGAGCACGGCGGGATCCACCTCCAGCGCGCTCTCGACCCGCGCGCACGCCGGGCCCATCACCGCCTCGATGGACGCCTTGCCGCAGACGCCGCAGCTGGAGGTCGCGTAGAAATTGCGCGACAGGGCGGCGGGATCGAACGGCGCGCCCGGCGCCAGCACGACGTTGACGACGTTGTACTGCTGCTCCGCCTCCGTGCAGTAGCGGATGGCGGCGATGGACTCCGCCCCGGCGATCAGCCCCTCACCGAAGAGGAACCCCGCCGCCAGCTCAAAATCGGCGCCGGGGGTGCGCATGGTGACGGAGACGCGGTGGCCCCTCCCCCGGCCCCTCCCCGCTCGTTCCTCGCGGAGAGGGGAGTCCACCGGCCGGTCCACGTCCCCCGCGCGGACGATGCGGATCTCCAGCGGCTCCTCCACCGCCAGCAGGTCGTCGCGCGCGCGCCGCGCCGCGCCGCCGGGGCCGACGGTGACACGCTCGATGCGGCGCCGGGCGGTGCTCCCGGGGCGCACGGCTACACCGCCGCGCCGGTGAGCCGCTCCGCCTGCGCCGCCGGCTCGCGGTACACCAGCCGCTCGTCCGCGCCCACCACG
>DATAAG010000229.1:0-14323 GCA_036260235.1 Longimicrobium sp. | reverse complement strand
GGCTGCTGGCCAGCGCGCTGCTGGGCCCGGACCACCCGCGCCTGGTGTGGGTGGTGCAGAACGTGGCCTCGCCGCTGGGCGCTCTCTTCCTTCGCCTGATGCTGATGATCGTGGTGCCGCTGATCTTCTCGGCGCTGATCGTCGGCGTGGCGGGGATCGGCAACGTGCGCCGGCTGGGGCGGGTGGGGATCAAGACGCTGGTCTACACGCTGGTCTTCTCCGCCATCTCCGTGGCGCTGGGCATCGGCCTCTCCAACGCGCTGCGGCCCGGCGAGCGCCTGGCCCCGGAGACGGCCGCGGCGCTGGAGGCGCGCTACGGCTCGCAGGCGCAGGAGCGCGTGGCCGCCGCGCAGGCCGGCGAAGGTGAGGACAAGCCCGCGCTCACCCAGGTGGTGGAGACGCTGGTGCCGGCCAACCCCATCGCCGCCGTGGCGGGCGACATGCCCAACCTGCTGCACCTGATGTTCTTCGCCCTGTTCCTGGGGCTGGCGGCCACCCTGGTGCGGCCGGAGGTGGCCGCGCCGTTCGTGAAGGTGATGGAGTCGCTCTTCGAGATCTCGGTCAAGCTCATCGAGATCGTCCTGAGGCTGGCGCCCTACGCCGTCTTCGCGCTCCTCTTCGCCGCCACGGCCGGGTTCGGCTTGGACCTGCTGGCCACGCTGGCGTGGTTCATGGGCACCGTGCTGCTGGGGCTGGCGATCCAGATGTTCGTCGTGTTCAGCCTCTCCGTGCGCCTGCTTTCCCGCATCTCGCCGGTGGAGTTCTTCCGGCGCATCCGCACGGTGATGATCACCGCGTTCAGCACCTCGTCCTCCAACGCCACCCTTCCCACGGCGCTGCGGGTGTCGGAGCAGAACCTGGGGGTGCCGCCGCAGATCAACTCGTTCGTGCTCACCGTGGGCGCCACGGCCAACCAGAACGGCACGGCGCTGTACGAGGGGGTGACGGTGCTCTTCCTGGCGCAGGTGGCGGGGGTGGACCTGTCGCTGGCGCAGCAGGTGACGGTGGCGTACCTGGCCATCCTGGGCGGGATCGGCACGGCGGGGGTGCCGTCGGGGTCCATCCCGTTCATCATCCTGGTGCTGGCGACCATCGGGGTGAACCCGGAGCTCATCGCCATCATCTTCGGCGTGGACCGCATCCTGGACATGTGCCGCACCACGCTGAACGTGGCCGGCGACATCACCGCCGCCACCTACATCGCGCGGTCGGAGGGGTACCCGCTGCTGGGCGAGGGGACGGTGCGGTAGGGGCCCCTCCCCCCGGCCCCCTCCCCGCACAAACTGCGTGCGGAGAGGGGGAGGTGGATCGTGCGCGGGAGCGGGCATCCTGCCCTGGCACACGCCCCCTCCGGGCTCGCATGACTCGCCCACCTCCCCCCAAAACCCCTGGGGGAGGTTGAGTGGGCGCCGGGATCGTGCACATCGTCGGACACCCTGCCGCCCGCGGAGGGCCCTCACCCGCGGCCTGGAGCCGCACCCTCTCCCGCAAGCGGGAGAGGGGATAAACTGCGGCTGGTCGTGTGAACTGCCGTTCTCCCTCCCCCGCGCAGTTTGCGGGGGAGGTCCGGGGAGGGGGGCGCCTGCGGACGCACCACGCCCGCCGAAGCACACCTCAGCCCGCGGTGTGTACACCCTCTCCCGCGCAGTTTGCGGGAGAGGGTGGCGAGCCCTGGCGAGCCGGGTGAGGCCCGCCGTTCTCCCTCCCCCGCGCAGTTTGCGGGGGAGGGCCGGGGAGGGGGGCGCCGCGAACGGGTGTGTACACCCCCTCCCGCGCAGTTTGCGGGAGTGGGTGCCGCGCGCCAGGCGCGCGGGGGCGGGCTCCCGCTTGACCGCGGCGCCCGGCGCGACGCATTCTCACGCATCCCCCAGACGCCGTCCCCCGTCCCACCCTCGCCTTTCCATGCTCAGAAAGCTGCTCTACGCCTTTTGCGGACTGTTCGCCCTGCTGATGCTCGTCCTCCTCGGCGGCCGCGTGTGGCTGGGGCGCTCGCAGCCCAACCCCTCGCGCGGCGCCGCGCTGGCGGGGCTGCACGAGCCGGTGGAGGTGTGGCGCGACTCGCTGGGGGTGCCGCACGTGTGGGCGCGCAACGAGGAGGACCTGTTCCGCGCCATGGGCTACGTGCACGCGCAGGACCGCCTCTTCCAGATGGAGATGTTCCGGCGGATGGCGGACGGCCGCCTGGCGGAGATCCTGGGCCCGGATCTCCTCGACACCGACAAATTCCTGCGCACGGTCGGGATGGGGCACGCGGCGGCGGAGAACGAGGCCCGGTTGGCGGCCGGGCACCGGCGGATGCTGCAGGCGTACGCGGACGGCGTGAACGCGTGGATCCGCACCCACCCGGGGCCCCTGCCGCCGGAGTTCGTCGCCCTGCGATTCCGCCCGGAGCCGTGGACCGTCCGCAACTCGCTCTCGATCGCCAAGATCATGGCGTGGGACCTGGCGGACTGGAACCTGGGGCTGGACCTGCAGCGCGCGGTGGACGCCGTGGGCGCCGACCTGGCGCGCGACGTCTACCCGTTCTACCCGGACTCCGGCGTCACCATCCTGGGCGCGGACGCGCAGTGGCAGGGCCCGCGCGCCGCCCCCGCGCCGGCGCCGGGGACGGTGCCCCCGCCCACCCCGCGCGTCTCTGGCGCCGTCCCCTTTCCCCACGCGCCTAAGCTCGCGCTGGAGCTGCTGGAGGCGGCGTCCGCGTCCCACGCCTCCAACTCGTGGGTGGTCGGCGGGTCGCGGACGAAGTCCGGAAAGCCGATCCTCGCCAACGACATGCACCTGTCGCTGCGCGCGCCGGCCATCTGGTACCTGGCCGCCCTGCACGGCGGCGCCTTCGACGTGGCGGGGATGACGCTGCCGGGCGTGCCCGTGGTCGTCGCGGGGCACAGCGAGCGGGTGGCGTGGGGGTACACCAACGCCATGGTGGACGACGTCGACTTCTTCGTGGAGGAGGTCGATCCCTCCAGCGCCAACCGATACCGCACGCCGGGCGGCTGGGCGGAGATGACGGTGCGCCCGGAGACCATCCAGGTGAAGGACGGGGAGCGCGTCGTTCACCCGGTGCGCTGGACGCGGCACGGACCCGTGCTCTCCGACGTGGAGGAGCGCGGCGGAAACCGCGTGCTGGCGATGCAGTGGACGGCGTACGAGCCGTCGACGGAGGTGGCCGCGCTGGTGGGGATGAACACGGCGCGCAACGCGGAGGAGTTCACGCAGGCGCTGCGGGGCTTCAACAATCCCCACCAGAACGTGGTGTTCGCGGACCGCGAGGGGCGCATCGGCTACTGGATGGGCGGCCGCGTCCCCCTGCGCCGCGGCGGGGACGGGCTCCTTCCCGCCCCCGGCTGGACCGGCGAGGCGGACTGGGCCGGGTGGCTGAGCTTCGACCAGCATCCCCACGTGCTGGACCCGGCGGACGGCTTCGTCGTCACCGCCAACAACCGGCAGGTGGGGGCGGCGTACCCGTACCACATCACCGGCAACTGGGCGGAGCCGTGGCGCGCCGCCCGCATCCGGCAGATGGTGGAGGCGGGGCGCGAGCTGACCGCGGCGGACGTGGCGCGCCAGCAGATGGACGTGCGTGACGTCTTCGCCCTGCGCCACCTGCCGCGCGCGGTGCAGGCGGCGGAGCGCGCGGCGCTGCCGCGCGAAGCCCAGGAGCTGCGCGAGTGGAACGGCGAGGCGCGGGTGGACTCGCGCGGCGCGGCGCTCTTCTACACCTGGTTCGAGGCGCTGCGCACGCGCGTGGGGAGTGACGAGTACCGAGGGAAGGAGGTGTACTTTCCCCGCGCCTCGCTGGACCGCATCCTGGCGCAGGGCGGCGGCGCCTGGGTGGACGACGTGAGCACGGAGAAGACGGAGACGCTGGACGAGCTGGCCACCGGGGCGATGCGCACCGCGGCGGAGGCGGTGGGCCAGCGCCGCTGGGGCGAGCTGCACGCCACCACCATCGAGCACCCGATGGGCGTGGTGCAGGTGCTGAACCGCGCGCTGCGCCTGAACATCGGCCCCTTCCCCAACGCCGGGTCGTTCCACACGGTGAACGTGAGCGGATGGAGCGGCCGCGAGCCGCCGTTCAAGAACACGTACGGGGCCAGCCAGCGGCACGTGGTGGACATGGGCGATCCGGACGGCTCCGGCGGGTTCGTGATCCCCAGCGGGCAGAGCGGCATCCCCTTCTCCAGCCACTACCGCGACCAGACACCGCTCTGGCGCACCGGCCGGCTGTGGCTCATCCCGCTGGACCGCGGCAGGGCCGAGCGCCGGGTGGTGAGCCGGATGACGCTGCGGCCTGCGGAATAGTGCGTGAGTGCGTGAGTGCGTGAGTGCGTGAGTGCGTGAGTGCGTTAGTGTGGGAGGTGAGGAGCGAGCGTTCCCGCGGGCCCCGCACGTGAGCGGGTGAACCCGCCGCAACAAGGGCGGAAAGCCCCGCAAACTGCGCGGGGCTTCAACTGCTCAGGGTCGCCCCCCATGCACGTCACCCCGGCGTGCGGCAGGAGCGGTCCGCGCAGGCGGACATCGCGAACTTCCAGCGGCGAATTCATTCATTCGCTCCTGGGTGCGGGGCCGGACCCGGCGTCTGAGCGGGTGAACCCGCCGCAACGACAGCGGAAAAGCCCCGCAAACTGCGCGGGGCTTCAACTTCAACTGCTCACCGTGCTGGCAGCCGTGGTGTCGGCGAAGGCCGACAGCGTGTAGTCGTTGCGGCGATTTCGATCGCTGTGCGTGAGGCCTGCTCCCGCCCCTCCGGAACCCGTCCCGGAGGGCGTACTGCGCATCCCGTACACCTCTCCGGCCCTGCCGTGGCCTTGATTTTCGGCTTTTATTCGGTTATATTCTTCCCAGGAGCTGTTCCCATGCCACATGCTTCCGGAGAGTGACCATGCCTACGTACGACGGGACCATCCTGGACGACGGAGGGGCCGTCTTCAACGTCCGCAGCGCCGCCTTTGGCGCGGTGGGCGATGGTGTGAACGACGACACCGCGGAGATCCAGGCCGCCATCAACGCGGCCCAGGCCGCGGGCGTCAGCCGGCACGGCGCGACGGTGCTGCTGCCGCCCGGGAAGTACAAGTTCACGCAGCTCGTCTTCACCCGCGGCAAGAGCGTCCGCTTCGTGGGCGCGGGCCAGAGCGCCACGGTGCTGGCGCACACCGGCAGCAACGACATGTTCGTGGACTCCGGCAGCGGCACCTGGGCCTTCGCGCCGCACTTCGAGGGGTTCCGGGTGGAAGGGAGCGGCAGCGCCAGCGCGTTCAACTTCTCCGGCGGCATCAACCGCAACATGCGCTTCCAGGAGCTGCAGATCCTGCTGAACCAGGAGGGCTACGACGAGCAGGAGGTGGACGGGCGCGTCCACGACGGGTTCCGCCTCCCCGCCTGCGTCTCCACCGTCTTCGACCAGGTGGAGGTGCTGGACGCGCGCTACGCCTTCTACCTGTCGCACTACGACGGCACGCCCAGCTCGCAGACCACCTTCCGCAACTGCAAGAGCGAGCGCTCCAAGCGGGGCTTCTACATCCAGGGCACCAGCACCAACCGCGCGGGAGGCTTCCTCTTCCTCAACTGCAAGACGGAGCTGGGGGCCGCGGAGAACGGCAGCAACGGCGACGTGGGGTTCAGCCTGGAGTACGGCAACCACCCGGTCTTCATCCGCTGCTCGTCGGAAGACGACGCCACGCAGGCCCACTACGCCCTCTCCAACGTGGAGGCGCCGCAGTTCATCAACTGCAGCTTCTCCGGCAGCGCCACCGTCACCTCGCTGTCACTGGTGAGCTGCAAGGGCGCGCAGATCAGCGGCGGCCGCGCGGCCGGGGCCGTCACCGTGGACTCCGCCAGCACCGCGCTGATCGTCGACAACCTGGTGCTGGGCGGCGCGGGCGAGTCGCAGCTGTCGGTAGCGGCGGGGAGCTACGACATCGCGGTGATGACCGGCGACCCCGCCTCCACCATCGTGGCGCGCCGGAAGAAGCGGCTGGAGGAGTACTACAACGCCTCCTCCGGCGGCGCCGTGCAGCGCTTCTTCGCGGACGGCGACACCTTCCCGCGCGCGGTGGACCTGGCGAACGGCGTGCGGCAGTTCGGAACCGGCTCGGCCGCGGTGGACGCCACCAGCTGGGAGCGCCGCGGCGCCGGCGCCATCGGCACCCCGTCGCGCATCGTGGTGGACGACGGGATCACGGTGGGCGGCGGGCTCAAGGTATCGGCGCTGCTGGGGGCGAGCACCAACTGGGACCCGCCCTCCATGGCCGCGGACGCCGCCGCCAGCACCACCCTCTCCGTTCCCGGCGCCACCACCGGGAGCGTGGTGATCGCCACGCACGCGCAGATCGGCGCGCAGGACATCCTGATCTCCGGCCACGTGCAGGCGGCCGACACCGTGCGCGTGGTGCTGCACAACAAGACCGGCGGCACGGTGGACCTGGGGAACGGCACCCTGCGGGCGTGGGTTTTCGTTCCGTGAGTGCGTGAGTGCGTGAATGCGTGAGTGCGTGAATGCGTGAATGCGTGAATGCGGAAGCTGCAAAGGTTCAAGCAATTCCGCGAGCACCGCACCTGAGCGGGTGAACCCACCGCTCGGATGGCCAGAAGCCCCGTCTCGGCGCATCGCCGGACGGGGCTTCACCTTCATCGGTCAGTAGTGATAGCGTGCTTGGAGAAAGTCGATGCGGTCTACGCTGCCCTGATAAACAAGCCGGTGCTCTCCGGTCATGCGCCGGGACCACACCCCGGGGCCAAGGTACTTCAGCCGCTCCGGCTTTCCGATCCCCTCCTCAGGGTCGCGCATGACGGCTTCGACAAGGCTCCAGGCGCGGAGTGCGACCTTTCGATCTACATCAGTCCAGTAGCGGAGATCGTCGCGGAACTCCGGGTGAAACACTGCATCTCGCCCGCTCCCCCCGTCACCCTTCATGCAGGGTTGAGGCCCAGTTCGCGGCGCATCTCCTCGAGCGCAGTCGGCTGCTCCGTTCTTGCCTGCGCACGCTGCAGAGCCGTGAGCAGCCGCCTGGCGTTCTTCGGCGACCGCAGCAGGTGTGCGGTTTCTAGCAGGCCAGCGAGCTCGGAAGCGGCGATCAACGCCACGTCCTCCGCGTTTCGACGCCGGATGATCACTACTTCCCGGTTTTCTCCAGCCTCATCACACAGGCGCGCCAGGTTCTGGCGTGCATGCGTGTACGTCGTCTCGATTGCCACGGGCGCCTCCAGGCATTCTGTACAGGTAATCACCAAGGAAGTCAACCCCGGCACAGCGTGATCCGATCGCTGTGGGCGAGGCCGGACCTCCCTCCCTCACACCCACATCGTGAACACGGCCACCTCCGGCGGCGAGCCGAACCGCACGGGCACCACCGTGGTGCCGATGCCCCGCGACACGTACAGCGGAACGCCGCCGGCATCACGGAACCACCCGCGCACGTAGCGCCCGCTCCCCCGCGGCAGCATGGGCGCCCACCCCAGCAGGTTCACCTGCCCGCCGTGCGTGTGCCCGCTCAGCATCAGCGTGATCCGCGGAACGCTCACGGGAGGCGGATCGGGGAGGGTGGCCAGCTTTGGCTGAGACGGCATCCACAGCCTGTCGCGCTGCTCGGGACAGTGCGCCAGCAGCAGGTGCGCATCCGCCGCGGGCAGTCCGCCCAGCACCCTCCCCACGTCCGGACGCCCGCCCACCAGGTCGTCCAGCCCGGCGACGGCGATCCCGCGCCCCTCCACCGGGTGCACCGCCGTCTCGTTCACCAGCAGGCGCACGTTCGCGCGGCGGTACGCGGCGGCCAGCCCATCCAGGTCCACCCCGGCCGAGTGCTCCCAGTTGCCCAGGATCGCGTAGCCGGGCGTCCGCCGGTCCAGGAGCCCGAGGAACTCGGCGAAGGTGGGCAGGCCGTCGGGCCGATCGACGGAATCGCCGGTGAAGACGAGGAAGTGGGGGCGAATGCGGTTCACCTGCGCCGCGATCCGCCGGTGCATCCGCCCCACCTCCTGCAGGTGCAGGTCCGTGATCTGGACGAAGCGCACCGCGCGCTGCTCCGGCGAGGTCCGCGCGTTCACCTGGTGCCGCGTTAACTGGACGCGGCGCGGCTCCACCAGCCAGGCGTCGGCCGCCAGCGCGGCGGCCGCGGCGCCCCCGGCCAGCGCCACGAAGCGGCGGCGGTTCACGGGCGCGAAAAAGCCGGCCGGCGGAGTCGCTCCGCCGGCCGGCCGATGGGGTGGGTGCGCATCCCGCGATCCGTGGATCAGGCGCGCGCCACCTGCGCGGGCACCTGCTCGCCGCGGCGCTGCAGCGCGAACCAGAAGGCGATCCCCGTCCCGATCAGCAGCAGGCTGATGATCTGCGCCACCGAGAAGGCGCCCAGGAAGCGGTCGTCCTTGGCGCGGAAGATCTCCACGATGAACCGCTCCACGCCGGCCAGGCACAGCCACACCAGGAACAGCTGCCCGGGCACCGCCGCCAGCCGCGGGCGCAGGCGAAGGAGGATCGCCAGGATGATGAGCGTCATTCCTACCTCGTACAGCTGGGTGGGATGCACGGCCATCACCGTCCCGTCGGGGATGGAGGCGGGGACGTCCACGCCGAACGCGCGCAGGTTGCCGGCGGTGGAAGGCGGCGCCCCCTGCGGAAAGGCGACGGCCCACGGCGCGTTGCTGGGGCCCCCGTAGTCGTCGCCCACCAGAAAGCAGCCCAGCCGGCCGATGGCGTACCCCAGCGCCAGCGCGGGCGCGATCACGTCCGCGAACTTCCACACCGGCAGCTTGAGCTGCCACAGCCGGAACAGCACCCCCAGCGCCCCGCCGATGAACCCGCCGTACCACACCAGCCCGGAGCGCGACAGCAGCGCGCCCCACGGATCCAGCGCGGTCTCGTTGAAGTGCAGGATCAGGTAGTACAGCTTGGCGCCCAGGATGCCGCAGATGGCCGCCCATCCCGCCAGGTCCCACGCGTGCTCGGGATCCTCGCCGGAACGCTTGAGCCCGCGCGCGGCGAGCCACGCGGCGGCCAGGAACGCCAGCGCGATGGACGCGCCGAAGCTGGTGACCGTGAAGCCGCCGATCTTGAAGAGGATGGGGAACATCGCGAAGGAAGGCTGCGGGGATGAGCGATGCGGGGCGCCCGGAGCCGGGAACGCCTGTCGCGCATAAACTTACGCGGATTTGGGGCCGGGGTAAACCCCTTCAGGGAATGGGGAATAGGGAATAGGGAATAGCGGGCGACGGGGCCCCTCCCCGGACCCCGCCCCGCACAAACTGCGTGTGGAGAGGGGAGAACGGCACGCGGGTCACTGCACGGGACGAGACATCCCGCCGACCGCTCGCCCCCTCCGGACCCGCATTCCTCGCCCGCCTCCCCGAAAAACCCCTGGGGGAGGTTGGGTGGGGCTGATCGGTTGGAGCGGGATCGACCAGCATCTCACTGCGTCCGCAGGGGGCCCCTCCCCCCGGCCCCCTCCCCGCTCGTTCCTCGCGGAGAGGGGAGAACGGCAACTGCGAACAGCGTCGCGCTTCGCGCGGGGCCCTCACCCCCGGGCCCTCTCCAGCAAACTGCGCGGGAGAGGGGAGTGGTCCGTCGCGACCCCGGCCTCTGTCCTCCTGAGCGAAGGCGCCGCGTGGCCCCTGCCCACGCACTGCACGTCGGCGCCGATCGAAGGATCTGCTCGCCCGTGCTGAAGGACCGCCGCGCGGCACCCGACCTTGCTTTCCCACCTCCCTCCCCGCGCACTTCGCGCGGAAGGGCCGGAGAGGGGGCGCTCGGCGGACCGCGCGAATCCGTCGACCGCGCACCCGGACCCCGCCCACGCAAAACCCCTCCCCCGGGGTTGGGGGAGGGGTCGGCGCCGAGCCGCGAGGAACGAGCGGCGCAGGTCGCCGGGGGAGAGGGCCCCCCGTCGCGCCAGCGACGGGGTGAGGGCTCGTCTACCCCCGCATGAACGATCCGCGGCGGGTCCAGATGACGACGGTGCCGCACTGCACCCAGCGCGTCACGAACTCCGCCGGCGTGTCCGACTCGCCGCGGTAGATCTCGATCCCCTCCACCTCGTCGGCGTTCACGTAGTCGTCGATGGAGAAGTCGCGCTGGACGTAGCGGCCGGCGATGGCGGGCTGGTTGAGCTGCAGCCCGTCCAGGAAGAACACCACGCCGCAGCGGTCGCCCGTGCTCCCGTGCGAAAAGCCGCCCGTGGGGCTTCCCATCCGCCCCTGGGTGGCCCGCAGGTTGGGGATGTGGCGCAGCACGTCGGCCACGTAGACGGCGTTGCGCGCCTCGATCTCCTCGCGGGTGATGTACCGCCCGAAGCCGTGCTGCATGCGGTCGTAGAAGCCGCGCAGCACGGGGCTCACGTCGCGGGTGGAGCGGGTGACCACCGTCACCGGCTCCAGCACCACCGAGGCGGCCGCCAGCCGGATCTCCACCTCCACCACCGAATCCGCCGAGAGCCCCAGCTGCCCCACGGCCTCGCGGTACCCCACGCGCCGGGCGCGCAGCCGGTAGGGACCCGCGCTCACGTCCTCGAACTCGAAGCGGCCCAGGCTGTCGGACGCGGCGGAGCGCTGCCACCGGCCGCGGTTGGCGGAGATGACGACGGTGCCGCTGACGATGGGCTGGCCGCTGGCGGCGTCCAGCAGGATGCCGCGCACCAGCGTCTGGGCGGATGCCGGCGGCGCGCCCGCGAGCAGGGCGGCGGCGGCGAGCAGGCACACGCGGACGTGCATGGAGACCTCCTGGCGGGAGGCGAAGGGGACCTGCGAGAGGGCCTCGACACAGAAAAACGCTGCGCCGGCGCCCCGTTCTGACGCGCCGCAATCGCCGCGCCGCGCGCCCGAGCACCCTGGCGGGGCCAGCGGCGGCAGCCGGGGACAGGCGGCCGTATGCAGAGTACGACCCGTCCCCTCCACTCCGCACCCACACCGGGCCGAGCGGCAGCGGACGGGTACAGGCGGATACGTGCCGGCTGCAACCTGTCCCCCGTAACCTGTAACCCGCAGTTGCAGGCTATTCCCTATTCCCTCGATCAGTCGAACATGTCCCACGCCCGCTCCAGGTCCTGCCTGGAGTACACCCGGAACGCGGTGAGCGTGTTCGTCCGCTCGATCCCCGAGACCTGGGCGATCTCCTCGGTCACGATCTCGGCGATGCGCTCGTACTCCTTCACGCGCAGCACGGCGATCAGGTCCCACTCGCCGGAGACGGAGTAGACCTCCGCCACGCCGTCGATGCCGGCGATGCGGCGGGCCAGGCCGGGAACGTCGCCGGGGACGGCGCGGATCAGCACGAGGGCGGCAACCATCAGACTCCCTCCGGGACGGGGGTGTGGGCGGATGGATCGGCGCGGCGGGGCAGCAGGCGCAGGCCCAGGGCCAGCAGCAGCGCGCCGGCGAGCACCGTGGACCACGGCAGCCCTCCGTCGCGCAGCACCAGCCGCTGCAGCGCGGGCTGCCAGAGCAGCGCCACCACGAAGGCGTTGTTCACCAGGTGCATGAGCATACTCGCGAATATCGACCGCGAGTGCCAGACCACCCACCCCATCAGCAGGCCGATGAAGGCGGTGGGCAGAAAGCGCAGCGCCGTCTCAAACGAGAGGTGAAAGGCGCCGAAGATCGCCGCGGAGAGCGCCACGGCCTTCCACCCGCGCATCTCCCGCCCCAGCGACTGCAGGAGGACGCCGCGAAAGACCAGCTCCTCGCACACCGCCGGCGTGAGCGCGGCCAGGAAGAAGAGCCAGAGCGCGCGCTGCGCATCCGTCGCGGTCAGCAGCTCCTGCAGGGGGAGCAGGCTCTCGATGCCACCTTCGAACATCCGCATCTCCAGCCAGACGATCCCCCACCCCACCGGGATGCCGCCCAGCGCGATCATCGCCGCCGCCAGCAGCGTCCGGGTCGACGGCGCGCGGATCGCCAGCGTCCGCCGCACGTCGTACGGCCCCAGCGCCGCGAAGGCGACGGCGGGGAGGGCCAGCAGCAGCCACTGCGACGCCAGCAGCCCCCGCTCCCCCAGCCCGCCCTGCAGCCGCGTCCCCAGGTGAAAGTAGAGGAGCGCGATCCCGGCGATGAAGGCGAACGCCTCCGCGGGGAGCGGAAGCCCGCGCTCCCGCGTCCGCCACCCCTGCAGCCGCTCGGCCCATCCGCCCCCCTTCACCGTCTGCCCCGACCCGCCGCCGAACAGCACCTCCTCGCGCCCGAACGCCCGCGCCGCGAAGGCCAGCGCCATCGCCGCGTACGCCATCGTCGCCAGCACGGCCAGGAGCGAGGGGACCAGCGGCGGATCGCCCGTCATCAGCTCGCGGAAGAACATCGCCACGCCCACGACGGGGACCACCGCCAGCGCGGGGGTGAAGTCGATCCCCGGCAGGGTCACCACCAGCAGCGGCAGGGTGGCGGCCAGCTGCGCGGGGGTCAGCGCGTTCTGCGCCTCCTTGAACGACTGCGCCCGCACCGCCAGCCCCAGGAACGAGGCGGCGAAGAGGACGGAGAGGGGGACGAGCGCCAGGAAGACCAGGAGCGCCGCCCCCGCGGGAAGGGTGAAGCGCAGCTGCGCCCCCGGGCCGAAGCGGAAGAGGCCGGACTGGAAGGTGAGCATCATGCTCGCCAGGTTGGCCACCGCCGCCGCCATCCCGATGAGCGCCACCGCGACGAACTTCCCCGCCACGATCTCGTGCGCGGGGACGGGCGCCGTCAGAAGTGTCTCCAGCGTGCCGCGCTCCTTCTCCCCCGCGGCCAGGTCGATGGCGGGGTAGAAGGCGCCCAGCAGCGTCATCATCACCAGGATCAGCGGGAGAAAGCGGCCCAGCGCGTATCCCCCCGCCTCCTCCGCCGTGGCCACGGACGAGTCCGCCACCGCCAGCGGCCTGGCGTACCCCTCCGGCAGCCCCGCACCGCGCAGCCGGGCGGCGAGCAGGGTGTCGCTCCACGCGTCCAGCCGCGCGTCCGCCAGCTCCTGCGCCCGCCGCGAGCGGTCGTCGGACGCGTCGAAGAGGATGCGCGCGCTCCGCGTCCCCGGCGCCGCGCCCGGCACCGGCGCCACCAGCACCGCCGCCTCCACCTTTCCGTCCCGCACCGCGCCGGCGGTGGCGCTCTCCGCGCCGAAGACGCGGATGGCGGTGTCCGCATCCATGAAGCGCACCAGGGCGGCGTCCCCGCCGGCCACGGCCACCTTCGCCGGCTCCGCGCCCAGCCGCTTCTGCCCGAAGATGGCCAGCTGCTGCACCAGCACCAGGATGGCGGGGTAGAGGAGCGTGGGGAGCACCAGCATCATGAAGAGCGTGCGCCGGTCGCGGATGGTCTCGCGCAGCTCCTTGCCCAGCACCGTGCGCACCGTGCGCCAGCGGATCACGCCGCCTCCCGCGCGATGTGCAGGAACGCCCGCGCCAGGTTCGGCTGGCCGCTGCGGGCGACGATCTCGTCCGCCGTCCCTTCCTCCACCAGCCGCCCCCCAGCCAGGATCCCCACGCGGTCCGCCAGCAGCTCCACCTCGCTCATGTGGTGGGTGGAGAAGAGGACGGCGCGCCCGCGGCTCCGCGCGTCGGCGACAAACTCGTAGATCGCCTGGCCGCTCAGCACGTCGAGGCCGAGCGTGGGCTCGTCGAGCACCAGCGCCGGCGGGTCGTGCACCGCCGCCCGGGCGATGCTCACGCGCTGCCGCTGCCCCGTCGACAGCCGCCCGCACAGCCGGTCCGCGAAGTCGCCGATGGCGAAGCGCTGCACCGCCGCCTCCACGCGCCCGTCGATCTCGCGCTCGTCCACCCCCTGCAGCCGCGCGAAGTAGCGCAGCAGCTCGCGGGCGGTGAGGCGTGCGTACAGTCCCATCGACGCCGCCAGGAAGCCGAGCCGGCGGCGCACCTCCAGCGGCTGCGTGCGCGCGTCGTATCCCCCGATGCGCGCCGTTCCCTCCGTGGGGGCCAGGAGCGTGGCCAGGCAGCGGAGCGCGGTGGTCTTCCCCGCGCCGTTGGCTCCGAGGAGCGCGTACACCTCCCCCGGCGCGACGCGCAGGGAAAGGCCGCGGACCGCGACGAAGTCGCCGTAGGCCTTGGTGAGCGCGTCGAACTCGATCAAAAAGTGCGTGAGTGCGTGAGTGCGTGAGTGCGGAGTGCGTCCGCGGAGGGGAAGATAGGGCGCGGCGGAGCGGAGGGCGAGGCGTGGGCCCGCCCCCGGCCTCGCTGAGGCTCGTCCACCCCCTCCCGCAAACTGCGCGGGAGGGGGTGTAAACTCCGATCGGCTCTTGCGCGACCTCGCAGAATCCCGTGACGACAGCCACGGAGAAGCCCTGTCCCGGCGCCGCTCTCGCGTCGCCGAACGGGGCTTCAACTGCGTGGGCCCCTCCCCCCGGCCCCCTCCCCGCACA
>DATAAG010000228.1:0-8591 GCA_036260235.1 Longimicrobium sp. | reverse complement strand
GCTCGATGCGCGGGGCCGCCCTGGTTCAGTCCATCGTTCTGATCTTCCGATCCGCTTACCCGCCGCCGAAGGGGGTCGCGCCACCCTGCTGCTGGTCCGGCTGCGGCTGCCGCACCCGGGGCGGACGGCCAAAGTTGTACTGCAGGCTCAGGTGCACGGCCCGCGAGGTGAAGGTGCGCTCCGTGAGCTGGATGATGTTGTCGTCGCCGGCGCGCACCCGGAAGCGCTGCTGGTTGAACGGGTCCGACAGCCGCAGCGTCAGGTTCACCCGGTCGCCGTACAGCTTCTGCCGCAGCGACACGTTGGCGGAGGCGAAGGCGTCGAACCGGCCGCCCTCGATCTCCATCGGCGCGCGGTAGAAGTACATGGCCGAGACCGAGGTGCGCGGGGTCATGTTCCACGTGCCGTTGAACCGCGCGAACCACGTCACCGCGTCGGAGGAAAGGCTGGCCTCGCCGGAGGTGCCCTCCGTCACCATCTTGAAGACGTTGAACGCCGCCAGGCCGTTGAAGCGCTGCCCCAGCCGCAAGGTGCCGTTCAGGTCCGCGCCCCACGAGCTTCCCGTGTCCAGGTTCTTGAAGCTCACCGAGGTCACCTCGCGCCCCGCCACCACGTCGTCGGTGTTGATGATGAAGCGGATGACGTCCGTGGTGCGCCGGTAGAAGGGCGAGAACTGCAGGCTGCCCAGCTGCCCCGAGTGCTGCACGCCCAGCTCGATGGCATCCGTGTACTCCGGGTTCAGCCCCGGGTTGCCCATGAAGACGTTCTGCAGGTCGAAGAACACCGGGAACGGGTTCAGCTCCTGCGTGCCCGGGCGCCGGATGCGCCGCGAGTAGCTCGCCTTCACCTGCGTGCGGTCGCTCAGGTTGTAGCTCACCAGGCCGCTGGGGAACAGGCTCCAGTAGTCGTGCGGAAAGCGCTCGTCCGAGTCCGCCAGCGAGAAGTCGCGGGTGGCGTACTCCGCCCGCAGCCCGCCCTGCAGCTCCAGCCGGCCGACGCCCTGGCTCAGCACGCCGTACACGGCGTTCACCGTCTCGTCGAACTCCAGCGCGTTGCTCAGCTCGTCGCGCACCCAGGTGCCGCTTCCCGAGGGGTCCCGCAGCACGGTGAAGTCACGGTCCAGCCACCGGCCCGTTCCCTTGTACCCCGTCTCCAGCTTGGTGCGCTCCGCCAGCGAGCGGGTGTAGTCCGCCTGCGCGGTGAGCTGGTACGTCCGCGCGTCCGTGTCGTTGGTCTCCGCGTCCGACAGGCCGCCGCCGGTCTCGCTCTGGCGCCAGAGCAGGGTGCGGTCTTCCTCGTCCACCCGGTTGACGCGCACCTCGGCGGAGAGCTCGTGCCGCTGCGGCTCCAGGGTGCGCTTCCACGCCAGCGAGTAGTCCGCCATCCGGTTGTCCTGCTCGGAGTCGCGCACCCGCTGGTAGGCGTCCAGCAGGATGCGGGTGCCGTCCAGCTCCGTGTACGCGCTCAGCGACTCGTCGGTGCCGCCGCGCACGTTCAGCATCAGCGCGTTGGAAAGCACGTCGCGCTCGCCCAGCCGGTAGTCCAGGGTGGCGTTCAGGTTGTGGCCGGCGGCCCCCTGCGAGCCGTTGATGTCCTGCTCCGTGAACGAGAGCGGCGCCTGCCCCGCGCCCAGCCGGGTGCGGTTGTTGATGCCCTCCTGGGCGCGGTCGTCGCTGTTGAAGCCGTAGCTCACGAAGAGCGTGGTGGGGCCGCTCTGGTAGCCCAGGTTGCCGGACGCGGTATAGCGGTCGGCGGTGCTGGCGGCCAGGGTGAGCCCGCCGCTGAGCCCCAGGTCCACGTTCTGCTTGAGGACGATGTTGATGATGCCGGCCATCCCCTCCGGGTCGTGCCGGGCCGAGGGGTTGGGGATCACCTCCACGCGGTCCAGCGTGTTGGCCGGAAGCTGGCGCAGGTACCCCGCCAGTTGCTCGCCGCGGATGGGCGAGGGGCGGCCGTTGATCTGCACCACCACGTTCTCGTTGCCGCGCAGGCTCACCCGCCCGTCCGCGTCCACCTGCACGGAGGGAACGGCCTCCAGCACCTCGCTGGCGGTGGTGGCCGCGGGGGCCACGTCGCGGGTGCGGTAGGCGTTGCGGTCGGGGGCGATGGTGGCGGTGGGCGCCTCGGCGGTGACCTCCAGCGACTCCAGGACGATGGCGCTCTTCGACAGCCGGATGCTGCCGGCGTTATGCCGTGCAGCCTGCGGGGCGATGGTGATCTGCCCGGTGGTGAGGGTGCCGTACCCGATCATGCTCACCCGCAGGTAGTACGTCCCGGGGCGCAGCCCTTCGATGCGGAACGAGCCGTCGGGCCTGGCGAGCGCGCCGGCCACCAGCGCGGAATCCGCCGTGCTCCACACCGCCACGCTGGCCTGGGGCACGGGCGCGCTGCTCTCCGCGTCCACCACGCTGCCGCGGATCTCACCGGGGCCGGCCGCGGGCGGCTGCGCGCCCGGCGGGCGCTGGCCGGGTGGCTGCTGGCCCGGCTGGGCCAGCGTGGGGCTCGCGCTCAGGGCCAGGAGTGCGAGGGCGGCGAACAAAGGGCGCTTCATGGGGGGACTCCGTCAGGAGGGAGTGTCGATCTGTCAGGGGCCCGGCTGCCGCGTTCGGCGATCCGGACGGAGGCGGATACGGTCCGCCTGTCCAGCGAGTTTCAGCGCCGGATGCGAGGAATGGCGGCGGGTTCTCGAAAGGACTGGAGGTGAAGGAGTTACGGAGTTTCCCTCCTGAGGGCGGGCCTGGAGGCGTCCCGCCGTTCAGCGCCTGACGTCGCCGCAACCCATGCTCCTGTCGGTGCACGCCATTGTCCACCTGGACGTAAAGGTAGAACTCGCAGGCGTTACGATCAACAGTTTTGCGGCGGGAGGTGGATGGGCGTGCGCTCGTCGGAGTGCGCTGGTCGAGTCGAGGAGTGCGCAACCTGATGCTGCTGCGCTTCGCGCGCACTCACGACCCGGACGACCACGCCCGCGCGTGGAGTCGTTGAACGGACCGGTGCCCCCCCGATGCCAACGCGACAGAACACTACCCGAACTGCGCGGGTGGGGGGATAAACATCGAACGAGCTCTCTGCATGGCGGACGATCACCGTGGATGAGGGCTCCGCGCGAAGCACGACGCAGTTGCGGTTCTCCCCCTCCGCGAGGAACGAGCGGGGAGGGGGCGGGGGGGGAGGGGCCCCGCGGACGAAGTGAGATGCCCGTCGAAGCCTCCTGTTCGGTCGGCCACCCAACCTCCTCCAGGGGTTTTTGGGGGAGGTGGACGAGTCTTGCGAGCCCCGGAGGAGGCCCGGAGGGGGCGCCCGCGGCGCGCGCTGTCCCGGCCCGAACGCGCTCCGATTCTGCCCCACCCGCCGGACCGCCCTCGAATTGACCGCACCCCGCCGCCCCCGTAGCTTTCCCGGCTATGCCTGCCGCTCCCAAGCGCCTTCTCTGGGTTGACGACGAGATCGACCTGCTGCGCCCGCACCTGCTGTTCATGCAGGGGCGCGGCTACCACGTGGACGCCGCCAGCAACGGCGACGACGCCATCGAACTCGTGCGCCTGCACGGGTACAACCTGATCCTGCTGGACGAGCAGATGCCCGGCCGCACGGGGATGGAGGTGCTGGACGAGATCCGCCGCATCGACCCGCGCGTCCCCGTCGTCATGGTGACCAAGAGCGAGGAGGACCGGACGATGACAGAAGCCATCGGCCGGCGGGTGGCGGACTACCTGGTGAAGCCCACCTCGCCGCGGCAGGTGCTCTCCGTGGTCACCCGGCTGCTGGAGGGCGGGCAGATCCAGCAGCAGGCCATGGCCCGCGACTTCGCCGCGCGCTTCCGCGAGCTGAACGCGGAGGTGGGCACCATCCGCGGCTGGCGGCAGTGGTGCGACACCTACAGCGAGCTGGTGAACTGGGAGCTGCGCCTGCGCGAGGGGGGCGAGACGGGGCTGCTGGCCGCGCTGGAGACGCTGCTGGACGACTTTCGCCGCGAGTTCTGCCGCTGGGTGTGCGAGGACTACGGCCACTGGACCCGCGGCGACCCGGAGCGCCCGCCCCTTTCCATCGACATCGTCCCGCAGTACCTGGCGCCGCTGCTGGGGGGCGACCGCACGGCCCTCTTCGTCATCATCGACTGCCTGCGGCTGGACCAGTGGCGCACCCTGGTGAGCCTGCTGGAACCGGTGGCGCAGGTGGAGGAGGCGCTCTACTGCTCCATCCTCCCCACCGCCACGCCCTTCGCGCGCAACGCCATCTTCAGCGGGATGTACCCCGCCGGGGTGGCGGAGCGCATTCCCGGCTGGTGGCAGCGCGAGGGCGAGGGGTCGCTGAACGCCAACGAGGCGGAGCTCTTCCGCGAGCACATCGACCGCGTGGCCGGGCGCGACGTGCCGGTGCACTACGAAAAGGTGTTCGACGCGGGGGACGGCGAGCGGCTGCTCAAGCGGCTTCCCGGCTACCTCTCGCAGCCCGGCGTGACGGCGGCGGTCTTCAACTTCGTGGACATGCTCACGCACGGGCGCTCGGAATCTTCCGTGCTGTGGGAGGTGGCGCGCGACAAGGAGGCGCTGCGGGCGCTCACCCGGCAGTGGTTCGAGCGCTCCGAGGCGCTGGCGACCATCCGCGAGGCCATGCGCCAGGGCGTGCCCGTGCTGGTGACCACGGACCACGGCTCCATCCACTGCCACCGCCCCGCGACGGTGTTCGCCAAGCGCGACACCACGCAGAACCTGCGCTACAAGTTCGGCGACGACCTGCGCGCGGAGGACCCGTCGCTCGCCTTCAGCACCAGCGACGAGCGGGTGCTGGGCTTTCCCGCCGGCCGCGCGGCCACCAACTACCTGATCGCGCTGGACGACGTCTTCTTCGTCTATCCCACCAAGCTGCGCCAGTACCAGGCGCGGTACCGCGGCTCCTTTTTGCACGGCGGCATCAGCCCGGAGGAGATGATCCTGCCGGTGGCGCTGCTGACGCCGCGATGAACACCTACCTGCGCATCCTGCGCTACGTCCGGCCCCACGCCGGGCTCTTCTCTCTCGCCATCGGGACGATGGCGCTGTGGGCGGCGCTGGACGCGTTCAGCTACACGCTCATCATCCCCTTCCTGCGCGTGCTCTTCGACCAGGGCGACGCGCTGGGCGGGATGGACGCCTTCCTGAGCCCCGACGCCGGCCCCGTCGTGCAGTTCCTGCGCGACGCGGTGGGGTGGGCGGTCACCGGCCGCTCGCCCATGGAGGCGCTGCGCAACGTGGTGCTCTTCCTCTTCGTGGTCTACGCGGTCAAGAACGTGGCCTACTACGTGTCGCAGGTCTCCGTCTCCGTCGTCGAGGGGCGGGTGACGCGCGACATGAGGAACGACATCTACGGCCACCTGCTGCGGCTGGGCTTTCCCTTCTTTCAGCGGACGCGCGCGGGGCAGATCATCAGCCGCGTGACCAACGACGTGGAGCAGATGCGCAGCCTGGCCACCAGCAACCTGGCCAAGCTGATGTGGGAGTCCATGCAGGCGATCTTCGCGCTGCTGGTGATGCTGGGGCTGTCGTGGAAGCTGACCCTGGTGGCGGCCCTCTTCATGCCGCCGATGCTGGGGCTGTGGGCGCGGCTGCGCAAGCGGCTGCGGCGCGGCGTCCTGCGCGTGCTGGACGCGGTGGGCGAGACGGCGTCGCACATCCAGGAGACGGTGAGCGGGGTGCGGCTGGTGAAGGCGAGCGGCGCGGAGGCGTGGGAGGAGGAGCGCTTCCGCCGGCTGACGCGCGGCCAGTACCGCGCCTGGGTCCGCAACGAGCGCTGGCGCCGCTTCTTCACCCCGGCGACGGAGATGATCACCGCCGTCAGCATCCTGGCGATGCTGTGGTACGGCAGCTGGCTGGTGCTGGAAGAGGGGTCGATGATCCCGGAGACCTTCATCGGCTTTCTGCTCTTCGCGGGAAAGCTGATGTCGCCCATCAAGTTCCTGGCGCAGTTCCCGGCGACGGTGCAGCCGGGGCTGGCGGCGGCGGACCGCGCCTTCGAGCTGCTGGACGCGCCGGTGGAGATCGTCGACCAGCCCGACGCGCTTCCGGTGGACGGCTTCCGCCAGGCGCTGCGCTTCGAAGCCGTCGGGTTCGCGTACGCGCGGGAGACGCCGGTCCTGCAGGGGATCGACCTGGAGATCCGTCCGGGCGAGGTGGTCGCGCTCGTCGGGCCCAGCGGGGCGGGGAAGAGCACGCTGGCGGACCTGGTGCCGCGCTTCTACGACCCCACCGAGGGGCGGATCACCCTGGACGGGCGGGACCTGCGCACGCTCAAGCTGAAGGACGTGCGGGCGCTGCTGGGGATCGTGACGCAGGAGACCATCCTCTTCCACGACACGGTGCGCGCCAACATCGCCTACGGGCGCACGGAGGCGACGCAGGAGGAGGTGGAGGCGGCGGCGCGGGCGGCCAACGCGCACGCCTTCATCGCCGCGCTGCCGCAGGGGTACGACACGGTGCTGGGGGAGAAGGGGACGCGGCTCTCGGGCGGGCAGCGGCAGCGCATCGCCATCGCCCGCGCCCTGCTGCGCAACCCGCCGATCCTGATCCTGGACGAGGCCACCAGCGCGCTGGACACGGAGAGCGAGCGGCTGGTGCAGCAGGCCATCGAGGAGCTGATGGCGCACCGCACCGTGCTGGTGATCGCGCACCGCCTGTCGACGGTGCGGCGCGCGGACCAGATCGTGGTGCTGGACGCCGGCCGCATCGTGGAGCGCGGCACGCACGACGAGCTGGTGGCGCGGGACGGGCTGTACCGGCGGCTGTACGAGATGCAGTTCGGGGCGGCGGCGGTGGCGGGGTGATGGGGTGATGGAGTGATGGGGTGAGGATGAGCGACAGGCGGGCTTCACCCCCGGGGGGCCCTCACCCGCGGCCTGAGAGCCGCACCCTCTCCCGCAAACTGCGCGGGAGAGGGGGTACACCCCGGTTCCGTGCGCGGTGAAAGGTGTGGCTTGCACGCCGGCCGCCCCCTCCCCGGTCCTCTCCCACAACCTGCGTGGGGGAGGGAGAACGGCAGGAACCCTCTGAGCGCGATCGAATTCTCCCCCTCTCCCGCTTGCGGGAGAGGGGGCCGGGGGGTGAGGGCCCCCCGCGGACGCAGTGCGAGGCCTGTCGCAGCATCCCGGGCTGTCGGCGCCGCCAACCTCCCCCAGGGGTTTTTGGGGGAGGTGGGCGAGGTTTACGAGCCCGGAGGGGGCGTGCGGCTCGCACGGAAGCCTGACTTTCAACCCATCGTGATCGATAGATGCAAGTACCCCTGCTGGACCTGACGCTGCAGCACCGCCAGGTGGGCGCGGAGACGATGGCGGCGCTGACACCCGTCGTCGACGAGCAGCGCTTCATCCTGGGGCCGGTCGTGGACCGGTTCGAGCGGGAGATCGAGGCCTACCTGCCGGTGAAGCACGCCGTCGGCTGCGCCAGCGGCACGGACGCCATCCTGCTCGCGCTGCGTGCCTTCGATTGCGGTCCCGGCGACGAGGTGGTCACCTCGCCGTTCACCTTCTTCGCCACGGCGGGCGCCATCCACAACGTGGGCGCGCGCCCCGTCTTCGCCGACATCCAGCCCGACACCTTCAACCTGGACCCCGCCGCCGCCGACGCGGCGTGCACGTCGCGGACGAAGGTCGTGATGCCGGTGCACCTGTTCGGGCAGATGGCGGACATGGCGGCCTTCCGCGCGCTGGGCGACGGGCGCGGCATCCGCGTGCTGGAAGACGCGGCGCAGGCCATCGCGGCGCGGCAGCGAAGGCCGGACGGGGAGTGGATCACCACGGGCACCCTGGGGGATGCCTGCGCCTTCTCCTTCTTCCCGACGAAGAACCTGGGCGCGTTCGGCGACGCGGGGATGACGGTGACGCAGGACGACGCCACGGCGGAGCGGCTGCGCAGGCTGCGGGTGCACGGCGGGCGGCAGATGTACCACCACGAGGAGGTGGGCTACAACTCGCGGCTGGACGCGCTGCAGGCCGCCGTCCTCGGCGCCAAGCTGCCGCACCTGCGCGGGTGGAGCGACGCCCGCCGCCGCCACGCCGCCTTCTACGACCGGGCGCTGGCGGGGCTCGACGGGATCGTGACGCCGCCGGTGCGGCCGGAGAACGAGCCCATCTTCAACCAGTACACCATCCGCGTCCTGGACGGCCGCCGCGACGCGCTGGCGGACCACCTGCGCGGGCGGGGCGTGGGCTCGGGCGTCTACTATCCCGTGCCGCTGCACCTGCAGGAGTGCTTCGCGTACCTGGGCCATCGCGAGGGCCAGTTCCCGGAGAGCGAGCGCGCCTGCCGCGAGGTGCTGTCGCTCCCCGTCTTTCCGGAGCTGACGGAGGCGCAGCTTTCGTACGTGGCGGAGAGCATCGGCGCCTTCTTCGGGCGCTAGGCAAGATTTTTCTTGGGCGCGGACGGGTGAGCGCGTAAGATGGATGGAGTGCGGCCGTTCCCTCCTGGCGCACGCACATCCATCCGCGACTACGCTCTCCGATGTTCATCGTCGCCCACGCCGGCGCCCGCGTATGGGGCGGCGCGGAGCGGTCCGTTGCGCTGCTGCTGCAGGGGCTGCAGCGGCGCGGGCACCGCGTGCTGCTGCTCTGCAACGACGCC
>DATAAG010000227.1:0-14035 GCA_036260235.1 Longimicrobium sp. | reverse complement strand
GGATCCAGAACCACACCCCGCGCAGGATGCGCCGCGTCCCGTCGCGCGTCATCGCCCCCAGCTGCGCCAGCCGCGCCCGCCAGTCGAAGGAAAGGCGCGGCCGCGGCAGGGTGAGCCGCGCGGCCAGCGACGGCGCCTCCTCCCCGGCCGGCTGCGGCGGGCGCCCCTCGTCCTCGCGCGCGAACTGCGCGAAGCGGAAGCGGTCGATCCCGTACGCCAGGATGGCCAGGCCCACGAACAGCCAGAGCGCGCGGTTGGCCAGCAGCGGCGCGCCGAGGGGGATGGCCAGCGCGTTCTGCTCCGCGACGGTCCAGTAGCGGGTGGACCAGTTGAGCGGCGCCGCGCCGAACGGGTCGGAGAGGTGTGCCACCCAGTCCTCGTCGATCGCCGTGGCGAACAGGCGCGACACCGTCCACGCCAGCAGCAGCGCCACCCCGCCCACCTGGTTGGCCAGCACCCGCCGGGTGAGCGCCGCCAGCACCAGGAACAGCGCCGCCGTCACCAGCACGTTGGGGATCACCATCACCGCGAACGGCCGGGCGTACGCGTCCAGCCGGAAGGGGCCGATGCGGTCCGGGTCGGTGAACGGCATCGCGGCGGCCAGCATGGCGCCCAGCGGCAGCGCCAGCAGCACCAGCAGGTTGATGACCACCGTCCCCAGGTAGCGCCCGCCCAGGTACGCCGCCCTGCTCACCGGCGTGGTGAAGAAGAGCGGGTGGATGCCCGTCTCGAAGTCGCGGTGCACCGCCCGCCCCGCCAGCGCGCTGGTGATGGGGACGGAGAGGATGGAGAGGACCACGATCAGGTTGGCCACCGGCCGGGGCGCGTTGGCCAGCTGCACCCGCGAGCCGACGTCGAAGTGCGGCCAGGTCCCCGCCATGGCCGCCATCATCACGAAGGTCAGGGCGAACAGCAGGCCGAAGTACACCCAGGTGCTGATGCGCCGCAGCTCGCTGCGCACCTCGTACGCGGTGATCGTCCAGAACGCGCTCACGCCGTCCCCGCGCCGCTCGTCGTTCCCGGCGCCTCCCCCGCCCCGCCGTCCACCGCCGGCTCATCCACCGCGGCCGCCGCTTCCTCCACGGGCGCCGGCCCGCCGATGCGGATCCCTTTCATCACCGTGAAGTAGACGTCCTTCAGGTCCGGCTCCACCGGCTCGAACGAGGGGTCCGGCGGCACGGCGCCGTGCACGTGCACCATCGTGCGCCCCGCCACCAGGGTGGTGGCGATCACGGAATGCGCCGCCTCGAACGAGGGGAGCTCCTCGCGCGGCACTTCCCGCCGCCACACCTGCCCCCGCAGCGCCTCCACCGCCGCCTGCGGCTCCGCCTCCAGCAGGATCCGTCCTTCGCGGATGATCGCCATCCGCTGGCACAGGTCGCTCACGTCCTCCACGATGTGCGTGGAGAGGATGACCACCGCGTTCTCGCCCAGCTCGCTCAGCAGGTTCAGAAAGCGGACGCGCTCCGCCGGGTCCAGCCCCGCCGTGGGCTCGTCGACGATGATCAGCCGCGGGTTGCCGATGAGCGCCACCGCGATGCCGAACCGCTGCCGCATTCCGCCGGAAAAGCTCCCCAGCCGGCGGTGCCGCGCCTCCCACAGGTTGGTCTGCTGCAGCAGCGAGCGGACGACCTCGCGCCGCTCGCTCCGGTCGGTGACGCCCTTGAGCACCGCGAAGTGCTCCAGCAGCTCCTCCGCCGTGGCGCGGGGGTAGAGGCCGAACTCCTGCGGCAGGTAGCCCAGCGTGCGCCGCACCGCCTCCCTGTCGTTCAGCACGTCGATGCCGTCCAGCGTCACGCGCCCGGCGTCCGCCTCCTGCAGCGTGGCCAGGATGCGCATCAGCGTGCTCTTTCCCGCCCCGTTGGGCCCCAGCAGCCCGAACATCCCCGGCGCGATGGTGAGCGACACGTCGCGCAGCGCGTGCACGCCGTTGGGGTACGTCTTGGAAAGCCGCTCGATCTTCAGTTCCACGATCTGCGTCCGGGGAGCCCGGGGGGATTGGATGCGAAAGATGGATGATACGGCATCCCTCCGCCCCGCGAAACGATTCGCCTCACACAGAATCAGCAGAGTCGAGGTTTCCTTCCCTCTGCCGACTCTGCTGACGCTGTCTGATGCCAGATCCGGAAGAACACCTGTCATTCTGAGTCCTCGGCGGCTGCGCCTACCCGGTAGAACGAAAGGCGTCTCGCACCACTCTTCTCGTCATCCATCAACCTCCCCCAGGGTTTTTTGGGGGAGGTGGGCGAGTCATGCGAGCCCGGAGGGGGCGCCGCCCGCGCGCGGAACTGCCCACGGGCAACGGAAAGACTCCTCCTCTCCGCACGCAGTTCGTGCGGGGGAGGGTCGGGGGAGAGGCCCTTCAGATCACCTGCAGGTGCGGGCGCACCTGCAGGGCGACGATGTCGCAGCGGGCCGGCTGGGTGAGGGCGAAGAACACGCACGCGGCGATGTCCTCCGGCCGCAGCATCTTCTCCTGCTTCTCCAGCCGCGCCTTCTCGCGGTCGGGCTTCTCGATCATGTCGGTGGAGACCTTCCCCGGCTCGATCACCGTGACCCTGATCCCCTCCTCGTTCGCGGCCTTGCGGAAGGACTCGGAGAAGGCCTGGATGCCGGCCTTGGTGCTCACGTAGGTGGGGCCGGTGGGCTCGCGCAGGTCCGCGCTCATGGAGCCGACGTTCACCACGTGCCCGCCGCGCCCCTTCATGCGGTCGAACGCCTCGTGGGCGCACGCCACGTACCCCACCAGGTTGGTGCGGATGGCGTACTCCGCGTCCTCCAGGCTCTCCTTTTCCCACTCGTCGCCGTAGACGGCGGCGTTGTTCACCAGCACGTCCACCCCGCCCAGCCGCTCGTCGGCCTCGCGGAACAGCCGGCGCACCCCCTCCAGCTGCGACAGGTCCGCGGTGATGCCGTGCGCCTCGCCGCCGGCGCCCACGTCCTGCAGCGCCTCGCGCAGGTCGCCTTCGTCGCGGCCGGCGATGAGCACGCGCGCCCCCTGCACCGCCAACAGCCGCGCCACCGCCCGTCCGATCCCCGTCGTCCCGCCGGTGACGATCACCCGCTTGCCCGCGACGGACTGCGCCTCGTACCACCCGCTCGTGCCCTGCTCCGCCATCCGTCTCCTCCGCGTCGCTCGCGATCCCATCCACCGAAGACCGGGCCCGGTGCGGCGGCCAGAAGCGTGCCGATGCGGGGAGCAGGAGGGGGGTGTGGCGAGATCGAGGCGGGGACAGGGGGATTGAAGGTCGCGCGGCGGACGCAGATCGCGCGGCGCCTCGCTCACGATGACGATCGCTTGCCTGTAAAGCAGTTCAAGCCCTGTCCGGCGCCGCGTGAGCGGCGTCGAGACAGGGCTTGTGGCGGTCCCAGCGGCGGGTTTACCCGCTCAGGCGCGGGGCTGCATTGGCGCTCCGGATGCCGGACCCGCGCTCCGATGTTCCGGCCTCGGGCGCGCTCCGGTCCGCGCGCCCTACAGCCAGAAGCGGATGTAGTGCGGCGGGAGGGGCCTGGCACCCAGGCGCCCGCGGGCCCTCTGGTCCTCCCGGCTGCGCGGCGTCGAGCCCACGGTGATCACGTTTTCGCCGCGCGGCAGCCCCGCGGTGGGGATGTACGCCAGGATGCCGCGCAGCCCGCTCTCCGGGTGGGTGTAGAAGCGGAAGTCCGGGCGGAGGGGCCGGCCGTTGAGGGTCACCGGCTGCAGCCGCGCCCAGCAGTCCAGCACCGCCCGCACCTGCGCGGCTTCAGGCGGCCCGGCCAGGTCCATCCGGATTCCCCCGCGCGACAGCGGCCGCACGCCCGGGCACTGCTCCGCGAACGCCTCGCCGTGGCGCCGCGGGGCGTAGGGGATGAACAGCTTGACGTACGGCTCGCGCACCACGTCCGACTGGATGGACGGGGTGCGGTCGTACACGGCGCCGGGGTCGCGCTGGTCCTCGTAGTACGCCGCGCCCACGCCGAACTCGCCCGGGGTGTCCGGCAGGTACACGTGGTCGCCCGTGAGCAGGATGCCCCGGGCCAGGAACACGTCCTTGATCATGAAGACGCCGAAGAGCAGCGCCATCAGCGCGTACATCGCCGGGTAGCGGGCGCGCTTGCGGGCGTTGCTGAACAGCGTCATGAACACCGTGCCGTACGCGGGCATGGCGTTCACGTAGTACGCGGCCACGCTCAGCCCGCGGATCAGCCGGTCGCCGCGGTCGCCGGGCTTTACCCGCGTGCCGATGGCGCGGTCCAGCGCCCACGCCGCCATCGGAACCAGGAACATCACCAGGAAGAGCCCCACGAAGAGCCGGTCGAGCTCGCGCCCGCCCAGCAGCAGCTGCGACCCCGCGAACGCCAGCCCCGCCACCACGCCCAGGATGACGACGGAGTAGGCGAACAGCATCACCAGCGTGAACGCCAGCGGAAAGAGGATGCTGCAGAAGCGGTCCGCGGCGTCGATCCGCGGCTGCAGGCGCCCCAGCCGCTTGCGGTACTCGTCCGTCATCACCGGCCCGTACGACGTGTCGTCCCACCGCACGCCGTGGGGGAACACCGTCTCCAGGCCGATGAGGCCCACCCAGTACGCCCGCGTCCCCAGGTGCAGGACGAAACAGGCGATGAGCGTGTACAGGATGAGCTTGACGTACGTGTACAGCATGAACGCGCCGAAGTGGGCGCGCTCCGCCAGGTGCGGCTGCACGTGCGCGAACGCGGCGTCCACCACACCCGGAAGCTGCAGCAGCGAGAACACCACCGCGCCGGAGATGAGCAGCTCGAGCTCCCACGGCCGCACGGTGGGCTCGTGGACGGAGGCCTCCGGCACCGCGGGCACGGGTGCCGGGGGCGCGGGAATGCGCTGCGCCGCCGCGGCGTCGGCTTGCGTCTGGTCCATCGGAAAGACTGCTGGGGATTGAGAGCTGTGAGGGTGCGTGGAAGAAGGCGAGGCGAGCGCGTAAAGTCAAGGGGACACACGCGTTGGCCGGCGTCCCCACCGGGCGGCTGAAGCCGCCGCAGCAACCGGGGAAAGCCCCGCAAGCTGGGCGGGGCTTCCACTGGGGTGACCTCACCCCCGGCTCCTCTTCCACAGCCGCGCGGGGAGCGGAGAGAATCATAGCCCCCACGGCCGACTGTTGTTCTGAGTCCTCAAGGGCTGCGGCCTACCCTGTGGGGCGAAAGGCGTCTCGCATGGAATTTCTCGTCATCCATCAACGCCCTCTGGGGTTTCTGGCGAGGTGGGCGAGTCAGTCGAGCCCGGAGGGCGCGCGGCGGCTCGCGGTCGTGCGAGGAACCCGCGGCCGCAATCCGCGCAGGCGGATTTCGCGACTTTCCAGCGGCGAATCCATTCGCTCCCGCGGGCGGACGGCGCGTGACCCGATCAGGAATCGGCATCGACATCATCCTTCGTTCGCCGCGGCGGGGGCGCCATTTGCGCATTCACGAGGTATGGAGCCGCGCGAGCGCACGAGGCCCTTCCACGGAACGCACGTTCTGCGTAGGTTCAATCCGCGCAACGACCTCCGGCGGCCTCGCGCGCGGGCACGGACACGGGATGGGAGGAGGGGCGGAACCATGAACCTGCATGTGCTGGAGCGGGAGCAGCGGCTTCCGATTCCGCTGGACCAGGCGTGGGACTTCTTTTCAAACCCGCGCAACCTGAGCCGCATCACTCCTCCGGAGATGGGCTTCGAGCTGCTCTCCACCCTGCCGGAGCGGATGCACGGGGGAATGCTGATCATCTACCGCGTCCGCCCCCTGATGAACGTGCCGATCACCTGGGTGACGGAGATCACGCACGTGGAGGAGCCGCACCGGTTCGTGGACGAGCAGCGCTTCGGGCCCTACCGCTTCTGGCATCACCAGCACACGTTCCGCGAGATCCCGGGCGGCGTGGAGATCCACGACCTCGTCCACTACGCGCTGCGCCCCGGCGCCGGGGCCGTGCGCCCGCTGCTGGTGGCGCCCCGGCTGGAGGCCATCTTCGACTTTCGCCGCCGCGCGCTGGAAGAGATGTTCGGCCCGTACCGCGAGCCGCAGGCGTCCGCTTGACCCCCCGCATGTCCGCCGACGAGTCCCGCTTCCTGAACCTCCTGCACCCCCCGGCCGCGCTGCCGGCCCAGCCGCACCGCCTGCTCACCGGCGGCGCGCTGGTGTGCGGTGCGCTCAGCCTGGTGCTCATCGCGGGAGACCTGGGGCTGCGCGGCTTTGCGCTCGGCTTCGTGCTGGCGGCCGTCCCCGTTCCCATCTACGTGTTCCTGGCGCTCTGGCTGGACCGCTTCGAGCCGGAGCCGCCGCGCACCCTGCTGCAGACCTTTGCCTGGGGCGCCACGGTGGCCGTGTTCGTGGCGCTGATGGTGAACATGATGAGCCAGGACATGATGGCGTCCGTGGCGGGGGAGCGGGCGGCGGAGCTGTTCGGCGGGCTGGTGACGGCGCCGGTCGTGGAAGAGCTGGCCAAGGGGTTCGCGCTCCTCATCCTCTTCCGCGAGCTCAAGGACGAGTTCGACGGGGTGGTGGACGGCGTGGTCTACGCGGCCATGGTGGGGCTGGGCTTCGCCATGGTGGAGAACGTGGAGTACTACGGCCGCGCCGTCACCGAGGGCGGCGACAGCTCCATGGTCACCTTCTTCCTGCGCGGGATGCTGTCGCCGTTCGCGCACCCGCTGTTCACCAGCATGTTCGGCATCGGGCTGGGCATCGTGCGCGAGCGCCACGGCGAGGCGAAGAGCTGGGCCGCGCCGGTGCTGGGGCTCTCCGCCGCCGTGGCGCTGCACGCGCTGTGGAACCTCTCCGCCACCTTCGAGGGGTGGTTCTACTCGCTGTACCTGATGGTGATGCTCCCCGTCTTCATCGGCGTGCTGGTGCTGATCTACGCGTCGCTGCGCCGCGAGTCGCGCGTGCTGCGCCACCACCTGTCGCCGCTGGTGGGCGACGGCGTGCTGTCGGAGGCGGAGCTGGAGTGCCTGTGCGGGGTGCGCGCGCGGCTGGGGGCCAGCATGGAGGCGTGGCGGCGCGGCGGGGTGGAGCGGTGGCGCCTGCGCCGCGAGCTGCACCAGGTGGCGAGCGAGCTGGCGTTCCACCGGTGGCGCGTGCTGCGCGGCCTTACCCTGGGCCCCGAGGCCGACGCCCGCCGCGAAGCCGAGTACCTGCGCCGCCTGCGCGAGCTCTGCGAGCACGCGAAGAGTGCGTGAGCGAGTGCGTTAGTGCGTTAGTGCGTTAGTGCGTTAGTGCGCGGCTTCGCCGCGGGGCCCTCACCCGGCTCGCTTGAGGCTCGCCACCCTCTCCCGCAAACTGCGCGGGAGAGGGTGTACACCCCGGCTCCTGCACCTCGGCAGCGTCTTTCCGCAGGAATGCAGTTCTCCCCCTCTCCGCGAGGAACGAGCGGGGAAGGGGCCGGGGGGAGGGGCCCCCCGCGGGCGCGGTCGGGTGTCCTTCGAAGCGTCCGTATCCATCGGCCCCGCCCCAACCTCCCCCAGGGGTTTTTGGGGAGGTGGGCGAGTAATGCGAGCCCGGAGGGGGCGTGCGGGCGGGCACGATGCCGGCTGCAGCGCGCGAACGCCCGCCCGGATGTCGGTCCGACACACTGGCCTCCACCCCGCATCAGCCTTACCTTCGCCCCCTGACGCGGCGCCGCCGGCCCGCCACCCGTCCGCATCTCCCGAACGTCCCCGAACCGAAGTGCCGATGTACCGGAAGACCTCCGCCGCGCTTTCCGTGGTCCTTGCGCTCACCGCCGCGTGCACGCCGGGCCGCCAGCCGGTGGCGTCGGTGCCCGCGCCCGCCGCCGCGCCGGTGCCCGGACCGGCCGCGCCCGAGCCGTCGCCGGTGCTGGCGGTGGACTCGGCGGCGTGGGAGGACAGCGGCGCGCAGCCGGCCCCGGCCGCGCCGTCGTCGCTGTGGGGGATGGACCTGCTGGGCTCGGCGCAGTACGACCTGCCCATGCAGGTGAACGACCGGGTGCGGATGGAGATGGAGTTCCTCCTCTTCCAGCGGCGCGAGGTGGTGGGGCGGTGGATGCGCGAGGCGGACCGCTACGACGAGTTCGTGCGCGACGTCTTCGCCTCGTACGGCATTCCCCGCGACCTGCACCACCTGGGCATGGTGGAGAGCGGCTACCGGCCCACGGTCCGCAGCCACGCCGGGGCGGTGGGGATGTGGCAGTTCATGCCGGCCACGGGACGCGGGATGGGGCTGCGCATCGACACGCTGGTGGACGAGCGGATGGACCCCGTGCGCTCCACCCACGCCGCCGCCCGGCACCTGCGCGACCTGCACCGCCGCTTCCGCGGCGACTGGTCGCTGGCCGCCGCGGCGTACAACGCCGGCGAGGGGCGCATCAACCGCGGGCTGGGCCGCTTTGGCGCGCGCGACTTCTGGGAGCTGGCGGAGCGCGGCGACCTGGCGCGCGAGACGCGGCAGTACGTGCCGCGGCTGTACGCGGTCACCATCATCGCCAAGGACCCCACGCGCTTCGGCTACCCCGCGCCCGACCGCGATCTGCGGCGCTTCGCGTACGACAGCGTGCGCGTGGACCTTGCGACGCCGCTCTCGGTGCTGGCGCAGGTGGGAAGCCTGCCGCTGGGCGAGCTGCAGGAGCTGAACCCGCACCTGTTCCGGCAGGTGGCGCCGCGCAACTACTGGGTGTGGGTGCCGCTGGGCCAGGGCGCGCCGCTGCAGCAGGCGTTCCTGGCCTCCGAGTTCCGCCAGCGGGGCGGATACGGCTGGTACCGCGTCCGCGACGGCGAGTCGCTGGCGCGGCTGGCGGAGCTGTCGGGGGTGCCGGAGGACCGCATCCGCGCGATGAACCTGTCCGCCAACCTGGACGCGCTCCGCCCCGGCGACCGCGTTCGCCTGTTCGCCGACGCCGTGCGCGTGCTGGACGCGCGCCCGGTGGAGCGCGTCGCCCGCCGCGGTCCGCGCGTCCTGGGCGACCCCGCGCCCGGCACCGAGCGCGCCGCCCCCGAGCGGCGCAGCGAATCGGCCGACGCGCGCGGGGAGTCGGAGTCGTCGTCCAGCCGGAGCGGGGCGTCTTCGTCCGGCCAGCGCGAACGGGAGGGATCGTCCGCATCGTCCACGCGCCGCAGTGAGGGATCGTCGTCCTCGCAGGCAGCGCGCAGCGGTGAGCGTTCGTCTTCCTCGGCGTCCGAGCGGCGCAGCGAGGGATCGTCCGCCACCTCCGGGCGCTCCGCCTCCACGTCCGGCGCGCGGACGGAAGAGGCGCGCGGCTCCTCGTCTTCCGGATCGTCCTCGTCGCGGAGCGGGAGCACGTCCGGTCGCTCGTCGTCGCCTGAAGGCTCAGGGTCCTCCTCCACGCGCAGCGGGAGCGCGTCGGGCCGCTCCACGTCGTCCTCTGAGGGCTCGTCGTCCTCCTCGACGCGGAACGGGAGCGCGTCCGGCCGCTCCTCGGCGTCCTCTGAGGGGTCGTCGTCCTCCTCGACGCGGAACGGGAACGCGTCGGGCCGATCCTCGTCGTCCTCTGAGGGCTCGTCGTCCTCCTCGGCGCGGAACGGGAGCGCGTCCGGCAGATCCGCATCATCCGAAGGCTCGTCGTCCTCCTCGACGCGGAACGGGAGCGCGTCCGGCAGATCCGCATCCTCCGACCGCCCGTCATCGTCCTCGTCCACGTCCTCAACGCGGCGGAGCGGGACGGCGAGCGGCTCGTCGGCGCGGACGCACACGGTGGAGGACGGAGAGACGCTGTGGGGGATCGCGCGGCGGTACGAGGTGTCGGTGGACGCCGTGCGCGAGGCGAACGAACTGGACGAGGACGAGACGATCCGTCCCGGGCAGACGCTCCGCATTCCGCGCGCGTCCGGCTCCGCGACGGCATCGGCCAGCGGCGGCACGCGCTCCGAGTCCGGCAGCCGGTCCAGCGTGGCGAGCAGCGACCGCCGTGGCACGACGGAATCCGCCTCCAGCAGCCGCCGGCCAGGGTCCGCGTCGGAGTCGCGTCCGGCGCTCTCGACGCGGGCCCGCATGCCGACCGCCTCTACCCACCGGGAGCACACGGTGGGCGAGGGCGAGACGCTGTGGGGGATCGCCCGCCGCTACGACACGACGGTCGAGAGCCTGCGCCGCGCCAACGACCTGGAGGAGGGCGAGCAGATCCGGCCCGGCCAGAAGCTCCGGATCCCCGAGAACTGACCGGCCGGCCGGCGTAGCCCGACCGGGAACTCGCCGCGCGCGTACGCCAGAAGCCCTGTCACGGTGCCGCTGACGCGCTGCCGGATGGGGCTTTTCCACGTTTGCAGGCCGGCGGCTCCCCCGTTACGGGCACATGCCCGCTCCCTTCGGGATAAAAATATTGCGCAGCAGATCCGAATGTGCTATTCTGCGAGTGGGGCGCTAACCGCGCCTATCCCTTCCCCGGCTCCCCGCCCGGCTCCGCTTCTTCCGAACGATTCTGCTGGCGGCGTGCGGTTCCCGCGATGCGCGGGAGCCGGGAGTGCGCTCGACCATCATCTGAAGGAAGGACCCATCAATGACACGCACTTCGTTTCTGCGCGGCGGCGTTGCGCTGGCCCTCTTCGCCGCGGCCGCCTGCGACGACGGGGGCACCGGCCCCGCCGCGCCCGCCTCCCTGGTGGCCATGACCGCCACCACGCAGAACGCGGCGGTCGCCTTGCCGGCGCCGGTGCCCCCGGCCGTGCGCGTGAGCGACAGCAGGGGCCGCGGCCTGGTGGGCGTGCCCGTCACCTTCGCCGTCACCGGCGGCGGCGGGACGGTCGATGCCCAGGCCACGACCGATGCCGGCGGCGTGGCCGTGGCGGCGAACTGGGTGATGGGCACCGTGGCCCAGGAGAATGCGGTCACCGCCTCGGTTCCCGGCGTGGCGCCGGTCGTGTTCCGGGCCAATGCCGCCGCGGGTGAGCCGGCCACCCTGGAAAAGGCGGGTGGGGATGCCCAGTCCGCCGCCGTGGGAACCGCGCTCCCCGACTCCATCGGCGTGCGCGTGCTGGACCAGTACGGCAACGGCGTGCCGGGCGTGCCGGTGAACTTCACCGCTTCCGGGGGCACGCTGAGCGCCACCCGCGTGGCCACGGGCGCGCAGGGGCATGCCCGGGTCACCCTGGCCCTGCCCACGCGGCCGGCCACCATCCAGGTGTTCGCCGGGTCGGGGGCCCTGGGGCCGCAGGTCTTCGGGATCACGGTCACGGCCGGGGCGCCGGCCGCGGTGGTCCGCGTGGCGGGAGAGGGTCAGTCCGGACGCAGCGGCACGGCCGTGACCGTGCCGCCGGCCGTGCGCGTGACGGACTCGTTCGGCAATCCCGTTCCCGGGCGGCCGGTGGCGTTCGCACCCGCAGCCGGGAGCGGCGTGGTCACCGGCGGCGCGGCCGTGACCAACGCCGACGGCCGTGCGCAGGTGGGCAGCTGGGTCCTGGGAGAGCCTGGCACGAACCGCCTGGAGGTCACCATCGCCGACCTGGCGCCGATCGCGTTCACGGCGACCTCGCGGCCGGCGTGCGGCAACCACAGCTACACGCTGTTCGCCACGGTTACCGCCGTGCTGGTGCCCGATGGCTGCGTCGTCGCCGGGCGCAACACCGAGCAGTACTCGTTCACGGTTCCCTCAGCGCAGTGCGTGGAGTTCAGGATGAATTCCGCGCAGTTCGACACGTACCTCTTCCTGCTGGACAACGGACGGAACGTTCTGGCGCAGGACGACGACGGCGGCGCGGGCCTCAACTCGCTCATCCGCTGGCGCGTGTCCGCCGGCACGTACTACCTGGGCGCGGCAGCGTACAGCAACGGGCAGGGCGGCACGTTCCAGCTGACCTCCACCGCCGTTTCAGAGGGAGGGTGGTGCAACAGCACGCTCCTGTCACAGGTGAGCACGCAGAAGGAGCCCAGGTAAGCCGGCGGGCAGGAGGAAGGACCCGAGCGCAATGCGAAGACGCGGAGGGCACGGAGCGTTCTGCTCCGCGCCCGCCGCGTCTTCCCGCGAGACCGCTGTTTCCGCGGCGGGCTCAGCCGGCGGTGTTGGCGGCGCTGCCTTCGCCGGCCTCTTCCTCGGCCACGTCCTCCACCTCGTTCTCCGAGACGCCGATCACGGTGCCGTCCTCGAACTGCACCATGAAGCCGTCGCGGCCGTCCTCGTTGCTGTCGGCGCCCCAGTGGCCGATCACCTCGCCCACCCTGCCGACGTACGGTTCCGACTGGTCGTAATAGGACCGCACCACGCGCACCCTGTGCATCGCATTTCTCCCGGTGTTGCGTGCCCGCCCGCTGCATCGGCCGCCCGCCATGCATGGAGTGCGCCCGGGGGCCCGCCAGGGGCCCTCCCCCGGCCTCGCCGAGGCTCGTCCACCCCCTCCCGCATACTGCGCGGGAGGGGGTGTACACCCCGGTCCCGGTGCGGTGGACGGCGTGGTGTGGTCAGCTGAGCGCCCCCTCCCCGGTCCTTCCCCGCAAACTACGCGGGGAGGGAGAACGGCAGTGGGCACGACCAGCCGCAGTTGATCCCCTCTCCCGCTTGCGGGAGAGGGTGCGGCGCCAGGCCGCGGGTGAGGGCCCCTGGCGGACGCAGTGTGATGCCCGCCCCCGAGCCTCGATCCATCGTCCCCCAACCTCCCCCAGGGTTTTTTGGGGGAGGTGGGCGAGTGGTGCTCGCCCGGAGGGGGCGCCGCCGACGCAGTGTGATGCCCGCCGCCGAACCTCCAGACGCCATCCACCCTCCCCCACGGCCGTGGAGGAGGGTGGACCGCCTCGGGACGCCCGGTGCGTCCCCCCGCCGGACCTCAGAGCCGGTTGTCGCGCTGGGCACGCTCCGCCGCGGCGCGGCGCAGGTTGGCCTCTTCCAGCTCGCGCTCGGCGCGGGCCGCGTCCTGCTCCGCCACCCCCTCGTGCTGCTCCAGCCGCCCCTCGGTCTTCAGCTGCCGGTCGCCCAGCAGGTCGCCCAGCCCTTCCTTCAGCTTGCCGCCCAGGTGGGTGGCCTTGCCGGTCACGTCGTCCGCCATCGGTCCCTCCCCCATCGTCTGGTTCACGCAAACCCGGGAAACCCGGGCGCTCCGCCACAGTGGCAAAGATAATGCCCTGTATGAGGTTGCGTCGAAAGGACACGGCCTGAACGGGAGGGACGGGATGGGGGACGAGCGGCGGCCGCGGCCGTGGCCGGTGGTGCGCGAGGAGGAGAAGGGCGACTTCGAGATGTTCCGCGTGCGGGTGCTGCACGCCCGCTCGCCCCGGGACGGCTCCGTCCACGCCTTTCACCTGGCCGACTCGCCGGACGGGGTGACGGTGATCGCCCTGACGGACGACGAGCAGCTGGTGATGGTGCAGCAGTGGCGCCATCCCCTGCAGGCCGTCACCCTGGAGCTCCCCAGCGGCGTGGTGGACCCGGGTGAGCCGCCGGAGGAGGCCGCCCTCCGCGAGCTGCGCGAGGAGACCGGCTACGCCGGGGGCGAGCCGGAGCACATCGGCGCCGTGGTGCTGAACCCCTCGTGGCAGACGACGCGGCTGCACGCCGTGGTCATCCGCGGCGCGCGGCGGCAGGGGGAAAAGGAGCTGGACGAGGGCGAAGACACGCGCGCCTGCTGCATTCCGCTGGCAGAGGTGCGGCGCAAGGTCGCGGCGGGAGAGATCGATTCCGCCACGGCGGTGGCGGCGCTGGCGCTCTTCGCCTGGCGCGCAGAAGGGGGGTGACCGGTGCCGGAGTTCCTTGCCAAGGGCGCGGGTGTGCGCTTACTTGTGCTCAATTGTACCGACTGCAGCCGAACCGATGTTCGTGTTCATCTCGCACCTCACCGTTCCCGAGGCGGACCGCGCCGAGCTGGAACGGCACTTTCGCCAGCGCTCGCGGCTGGTGGACGGCTTTCCCGGCTTTCTGTACCTGCAGCTCCTGCGTCCGCAGGGCGGGGACGCCACGCACACCTTCCTGACCGCGTGGGAGAGCCGCGAGGCCTTCCGGCGCTACATGAAGAGCGCCGAGCACGCCGTCTCCCACGGGCGCGAGCCGGGGGAGATCATGGCCCGCACCACCGTGCGCCACGAGGCGTTCGAGGTGCTGATGGACTCGCGCATGGTGCCGGAGTGGGCGGGGTGACGCCGGGAGAGC
>DATAAG010000226.1:0-16270 GCA_036260235.1 Longimicrobium sp. | reverse complement strand
GGGCGTGTACGCCGGCGCCAGCTCGCCCCAGTACTTCTTCTACCACTACCTGAAGGACAGGTCCGTCTTCGAGGGCGACAACGGCTGGCAGAGGAGCACGCTCACCGAGAACGACTTCCTCACCACCCACGTGTCGTACCGCATGCGGCTGCGCGGGCCCAGCATGAACATCCAGACCGCGTGCAGCACCTCGCTGGTGACGGTGCACGTGGCGGTGCAGGCGCTGCTGAACGGCGAGTGCGACATGGCGCTGGCGGGCGGCGTCTCCATCGGCGTCCCCAGCCGCCACGGCTACCTGTACGCGGAGGGGCACATCGCCAGCCCCGACGGCCACTGCCGCGCCTTCGACGCCGACGCCCAGGGGACGGTGGAAGGCGAGGGGGTGGGCGTCGTCGTCCTCAAGCGGCTGGACCGCGCGCTGGAGGACGGCGACAACGTCCTGGCGGTGATCCTGGCCACCGCCGTGAACAACGACGGCGAGTTCAAGGCCAGCTTCCTGGCGCCCGGCGTCAACGGCCAGGCGGAGGTCATCACCGAGGCGCAGGCGGTCGCGGGCGTGACCCCCGACACCATCACCTACGTGGAGGCGCACGGCACCGGCACCCCGCTGGGCGACCCGATCGAGATCACCGCCCTCAAGGAGGCGTTCGGCGCCGCGGAGGGCGAGGGGTGGTGCGCGGTGGGCTCGGTGAAGACCAACCTGGGCCACCTGGACGCCGCCGCGGGGGCCGCCGGCCTCATCAAGACCGTGCAGGCGCTGCGGCACCGGCAGATCCCGCCCACGCTGCACTTCAAGAAGCCCAACCCGCGGCTGGGGATCGAGGGAAGCCCCTTCTTCATCGCCGACCGGCTGAGGGAGTGGACGGTGCCGGGCGGTGGCCCGCGGCGCGCCGGGGTGAGCTCGTTCGGCCTGGGCGGCACCAACGCGCACGCCGTGCTGCAGGAGCCGCCGTCGCGCGAGCCCTCCGGCCCCGGCCGCCCCTGGCAGCTGCTCGTCCTTTCCGCCCGCACGCCGGGCGCGCTGGAGCGGGCCACGGAGAACCTGGCCCGCTGGCTGGAGGAGCACCCGGACGCGAACCTGGCGGACGTCGCCTGCACCCTGCAGGGGGGCCGCCGCCCGCACAAGCACCGCCGCACCGTCCTCTGCCGCACCGTGGCGGAGGCGATCCAGGGGCTGCGGACGCTGGACCCGGAGCGGGTGCGCACGGACATCGATCCGTTCCGCAAGACGCCCCTCATCTTCCTCTTCCCCGGCCAGGGCGCGCAGTTCCCGGGGATGACGCGGGAGCTGTACGCGCACGAGCCCGTCTACCGCGAGGCGCTGGACCGCTGCGCCGCGGGGCTGGTGCCGCACCTGGGATTCGACCTGCGCACCGTCCTCTTCCCCACGCCGGGGGCGGAGGAGGAGGCCGCGGCCCGGCTGCGGCAGACGGCGCTCACCCAGCCCGCCCTCTTCGCGGTGGAGTACGCGCTGGCGACGCTGTGGATGCACTGGGGGGTGCAGCCGGAGGGGCTGGCGGGGCACAGCATCGGCGAGTACACGGCCGCCTGCCTGGCCGGGGTGATGTCGCTGGAGGATGCCCTTCGCCTGGTCGCCGCCCGCGGGGCGCTGATGCAGGAGATGCCCGCCGGAGCCATGCTCTCCGTCTCCCTGCCGGAGAACGAGGTGCGGGCGCTCCTTCCCGCGGAGCTGGACGTCTGTACGGTCAACGGCCCCGCGGTGACGGTGGTGGGGGGGACGGCGGAGGCGGTGGACGCCTTCGCGGCGCGGCTGGAGGCACGCGAGGTCCATCACCAGCGGCTGCACACCTCGCACGCCTTCCACTCGCGGATGATGGACCCCATCGTCGCGCGCTTCGAGGAGGTGGTGCGCGGGGTCACCCTGCGCGCGCCGGAGATCCCCTTCGTCAGCAACCTCACCGGCGGGTGGATCAGCGACGCGCAGGCGATGGACCCCCGCTACTGGGCGGAGCACCTGCGCGCCCCCGTGCGCTGGGACGACGACCTGCGCACGCTGATGGAGGAGCCCGACCGCATCCTGCTGGAGGTGGGCCCCGGCCGCGGGCTGGCCACCCTGGCCCGCCGCCATCCCGGACGAGACCCGCGGTTGCTGGTCATGCATTCCCTGCCGCACCTCAAGGACGAGGTGGGGGAGGAGGAGGCGCTGTGGACCACCGTTTCCGCCCTCTGGCACGTGGGCATCGAGCCCAGGTGGGCACGCGTGTACGACGGCCAGCGGCGGCTGCGCATGCGGCTCCCCACCTACCCGTGGGACCACGGCCGCTACTGGCTGGGCAGCCGCGACCAGGGGACGATGGAGTCCCACGAGTTCGCCGCCCGCGGCGCGCACGTGAAGCCGGTGGAGTTCACCCCGGCGCGCAACGAGTACGAGGCCGGCGTGGTGGAGATCTTCCAGGAGCTGTTCGGCCTGCCCAACGTGGGCATCTACCACAACTTCTTCCACCTGGGCGGCGATTCGCTCCTGGCCGTGCAGCTGGCCGGGCGCATCCGCGACCGCTTCGGCGTGCAGTTCCCCCTGCGCACCATCTGGGAGTTCCGCACCGCCGCCGAGGTGGCGCTGACGGTGGCCCGCGCCGTGGACCCCGACGCCTCGGAACCCGCTGGCTCCGGGATCACCGAAGCGACGGTGGCCGAGCCGCAGCCGGCCTGACCATACGACGAACCCCGACCGCGGGGGCGGAGCGTCCGCCCCCGCCTGAACCCAACCACCGCGCGAGACCAATGAAGCTCCCCCAGTTCCTCTCCCCCGGGATGCGCACCTTCAGCATCGTCTGGTTCGGCCAGATGGTGTCGATGATCGGCACGGCGCTCACCGACTTCGGCGTGGGCGTGTGGATCTACCAGAAGACCGGCTCCGCCACTCCCTTCGCCATGGTGCTGCTGTGCATGGTGATCCCCGGCATCCTGGCGACGCCGGTGGCCGGGGCGCTGGCGGACCGCATGGACCGCCGCCGCCTGATGGTGCTGGCGGACACCGGCGCCGCGCTCAGCACCCTCTTCATGGCGGCGATGCTCCTGTCCGGCGGGCTGGAGCTGTGGCACATCCTGGCCGCCGTCACCTTCGCCAGCACCTGCCGCGCCTTCCAGGGCCCGGCGTGGATGGCCAGCACCGCCCAGCTGGTCTCCGCCGAGAACCTGGGCCGCGCCAGCGGGATGATGAACTTCGGCCGGGCGGTGGCGGGGATCGTGGGCCCGGCGCTGGGCGGCGTGCTGGTGCCCACCATCGGGCTGGAGCGGGTGATGATGATCGACGTCGCCACCTTCGCCGTGGCGGTGGCGCTCCTCTTCGCCGTGCGCTTCCCCGCCACCCCGCGCCAGGAAGCGGCGCCGGGCGAGAAGAAATCGATCCTCAGGGAGGCCGCGCATGGCTGGCGGTACGTGGGGTCGCAGCCGGCGCTGCGGGCGCACCTGCTCTTCTTCGCGCTGGTGAACCTGGCGCTGGGCTACGTCTGGTCGCTGCACCCGCCGCTGGTGCTGGGCTTCGCCGGGCCGGCGGAGCTGGGCCTGGTGGGCAGCGCGATGGGCGCCGGCCTGCTGGCGGGGAGCCTGGCGATGACCTTCTCTGGCGGCCCGAAGAACAAGGTGGGCGCCATCCTGGGCTACGGCGTGCTGCTGGGCACCTGCCTGGTGCTGATGGGCGCGCGGCCGTGGGTGCCGCTGGTGGCGCTGGGCGTCTTCGGGGTCACGCTGGGGATCCCGGTGATGAACGGCAGCCTGATGTCGCTGTGGATGCCGCGCATTCCCGCGGAGCTGCAGGGGCGCACCTACTCGGTGATCCAGGTGCTGGTGTGGAGCACGGAGCCGGTGGCGTACCTCACGGCGGGCTTCCTGGCGGACCGCGCCTTCAAGCCGCTGCTGGTGGACGGCGGCACGCTGGCCGGCAGCCTGGGGACGGTGATGGGCACGGGCCCCACGCGCGGCATCGGGCTGCTGCTGGTGGGCGTGGGCGTGTTCGTGTGGACGGCGACGGCGCTGGTGGCCATGCTCCCCCACTTCCGCACCGCCGAGCAGATCCCCCTCGCCGCGAAGCCCGAGGCCCCCGCTCCGGTGCCGGAGGAGGTGCCCGTGGCCGACGGCGCGCCGGTCCCCGCGACGGCGTAGGCCGGAACGCAAAGGCCCGCCCGCTCTCCCATCTCACATGTATGCCCCGGCAGCAGTTGGGCTGCCGGGGCTTGTGGTCTGGCACCCAGGGAGCGTGTACTGTGGTGAGCCCGGTGGCTACCGAATCACCCGGGAACGCTCTGCTGTACGGCCGTACCTCTCTCCCGCGCTACCGAATGAGAGGGAAGTCTCGTCCCAGCACGATGCGCAGCAGCGGGGCAGAATCGCGCTCCCCTATCGGGCCTATCGCGTCGACGCGGACATCGAGGAGGCCTGCGATCCTCGCGCCGAACATCGCGCGCCAGAACAAGTCGTCCGGCGTTTCACGAAGATGCTGGAGTGACAAAGGGTGCGGTAGCGCCCCCGGAGCGTCTCTAGTAAAGCTGATTCCGCGGCGGAGTATGTCTTTCACGACACCGCCTGCGCCGAGGTAGAAGATCGGACGATCTCCGTTGCGGAATCTGATGAGCACGGTGCCACTGTAGTCACGCAGAGGCAGGGCCTGATTGAGGAACTGTTGGACCTCCTCCTGACGAGTGACATCGAACAGACCTTCGGCCGCTGCAAGGGAGTCCGCCACCGGGATCCGGGGGAAGACGAACGGCTCGGGCCTGGCCCAGCTCACGCCATAGCCGAACGACAGGGAAAGCTCCGTATGGGTCGGCCTTTGATGGAGTGGCCAGACGAGGTCGACCTGGCCGGTGAGCGCCACCAGGTCAGCCTGCTCGAGAGCCTCTTCAAACTGGCCGGCCGCGTCCGGGCCCGGTGAGGCTTCGGTCTGCTTGTCGACCTCGAGCGGCTGGTCCGCACTCAAACCCAGACGGGCCTGGAGATACACCGCCGGCAGGCTCAGCAATTTCGCCCTTCCTCTGGCCCCTCTGAAAAGCTGGTGCACTCCCACCAGGTCCAACTGGAAACCAGTCTGGGAAAGTAGACCGCTCGCTTCGCTGGCAGCCTGATCCGTCATGGACAGCACAACACCGAAGCCAAGTGCGACGACAGGGGCCTCGGCGCTCGCTGTGAACTCAATGCCCTTCGACAGCGCCTGGATCGAGTCGTTCCCCGAGAGAACCCTGGCATGGTAGAGCGGATAATTGGAGCTTACCCGCAGCTCAGCTTCATGATTCAGTTGGAGCGTGTTGACCAGATCCCCGATGGTGCGGTTGCCAAGCGATATCACCTCGCTCGCCCTCCCGGGGGTGTTGATGACCAGGTTACCGTCATGGACGTTCACGGTTGAGGCCGTCCCGAACCGTTGGGTGTCCCTTGCGATCAACTCGATCCGCATGACCACCGTATCAGAGGTCAAGGTGACGCGGTAAACGGGGGGAAGGTGAATGGCCTGAGCCGTTGCTGCAGAGGTGATGGTAGCGCATGCAACTAGGGCGGCGATTGTCGCGAGCAATGGATTGCGCATGATGCCTCCAGGGATGGGTTCATGGGCCGAGGCTGGAGGCAACAGCTGGTGCCTGGACAATACGACCTGCCTCCGCAGTCGCCTCAGAGCCTGCGTAGAGCGTAACACTCCATCTCGGCCCCGGCATTGGCAGAATTACCTATCTTGAGCCCGACGAGCCCCGATTCTGAGCCACGTTGCCGAAGAGATGCGAAGGCGTGAAACGAAAATAGCGCGGGATGCCGGATCAACTGATATATTTCGCGATGCCGTTCCTGCCGCACGAGTTGCAGCGGATATTCACCTTCTACTCTTGATCGAGATGTCCATTAGACTTTCTCCCACAGATCTAAAGAAGCTTGCAAGGGGAGCTCAGTTGTTACTTTCTCCCCTTGACTACGCCAGCGTCAACGAGTGGCGTTCAGCGGTCAACCACCACATCCGTGACCTGCTTTGTGCAGACTCGGCCGGCTTTCTGCTTCCCGGTGATGACGGGACGACGTTGTACAGCGACGAGCACGATCAGAAAGCGCTGGCAACGTTCCCGGAAGTCGAGCCTCCACGGCTGCCGGATGGAAGATCGATCTGGGATGAGTCGGTTCGCGCTGAGGTCACGACGGTCAAAAGGGCGTACGGTCGGGCCTATGAGCTCTATAGCAGAAGTGCGTACTACAACGAGTACGCGGCGGTCAACGGTGCGTACGACACGATCGGTGCGACGATCGCCATCCCGGGTATGGGCGCCGGCGCGCTGGCCAGCCTTCACTTCTGGCATGGGCGCCCAGTCGGCCGGACCTTCGGAGAACGTGAGTTGGCGCTGCTACGGATTCTCTTCCCAGCCTTCCAGGCTGGTGTGGAGAGCCAGGTTCGCTGGGATCACCTGCGCAGGGACCTGCTCCATGGCCTCGACGCGCTCGGGCAGGCGGTAATAGTGTTCGATCTTGCAGGCAGGATGCTCCACCAGACGCCTGCGCTCACCGCTCTGCTGGCACGTGATCCAGAAGCCTCCCTGCTGAATGGGGAGTTGAGGGTAACGATGAATGCTGTCCGGGGTGGTGGAGTGACCGCGACCTTCACGGATGTATCCCCATGTGTTCGGGAGGTGCGGACAGCGAACTCGCGGTATGCGATCCGGGCTTGCGTGTATGGAGGACCGCCGTGTGGCTGCCGCCCGTACCTGCTGGTGTCTCTGGAGCGGCTCTCGCCTACTCGGCGCACCGAGGTGGAGTTACGCGAAACGTTCGGCCTTACCCGGGCGGAGATGCGACTTGCAGCCTGCTTGGCGGAGGGGAAGACGAACGCAACCATCGCGAGGGAACTCTACGTCACGGAGCACACGGCTCGGCGGCATACCGAGCACATCCTCCAAAAAATGGGAATCCACTCACGAGCCCAGATCGTTGCCTGGATGTACGTATAGGACCGGCAAGTATCAGGTGTGCCGGCGTCTTGCTTTCTGACCCCGCGCAATGCTGCGGGTAACCGAACAGGAGGTGAGCGATGCCGGAAGGGTTCAGCAAGAAGGACGAGCGCCAGTACCAGCACATCGAGGACAGCTACCGCGAGCGCGGCAAGGACAAGGACACGGCGGAAGAGATCGCCGCGCGGACGGTGAACCGGGAGCGCAAGTCCGAAGGGCGTACGAAGGAGCAGCGCAGGGAGCACGGCTCACAGTCCCGCTCCTCTAGCTCAGGATCGAGTTCCCGGTCCAGCTCGAGCTCGCGGTCTAGATCCAGCTCGTGGTCGTCCTCGCGCCCCGGCGGGTCGGGCGACGGGCCGACGAAGAAGGAGCTCTACGCGCAGGCGCAGAAGCTGGACATCGAGGGCCGCAGCCGCATGGACAAGAACGAGCTGCAGCGCGCCATCCAGCGCGAGCGCCGGTAGCCTGCCGCGAAGGCCCGGACCGGAAGGAACCAAAGGATCTCACGCGGAAAACGCGGAGGCGCGGGGGGCGATCCTCTCCGCGCCTCCGCGTTTTCGCGTGGACGGTCACGGCGCCCCGGGCTCCGCCGCTCTCCGCGTGGGTGAAGGCGCACCGCGACGATGCCGCCGCGGCGGTCCCGATCGCCACCCGCGCGGTTCGCCCTACCGGACAGCGTTTGCCGGACACCTCGTTTCCCGGTGCCCCCACGCGTCCGCGCGAAGATCCCTCCCATGCATCCACCCGCTCCCGCTTCCCCCGACATCCGAAGCGAGAATCACGGTACAGCGCAGACGCATTAGGAGCGTTTTCCTCGTCCAAGGCGACGAATCTTGTCAGAACGTTTTGAGCCACATAGCGTACATCTCGTCAGGTTTTCAGAAGTGCGCGCCTTTACGGAATCGCATAGCATTTCTGCGAGGCGGATTATCCCATTAAGCACCAAAATACGCGGATTGCTGTAGACTTTGTAGCAGTTTGTCGTCAAATGTTTTTCGCGAATGTCTACGCCGACAACCATTTTCGGTTATGTGTTGACGAGGAAGGTAAGTAGCGGTAGTCTTATGCGATTATCCCGGCCACCAATAACCTGACGTTTACTGTATTGCTGCATTTCCGCTGCGCCGCTGAACCCGGCGGCGCGCGGACCGCCGTTCCCCCTCAGCCGTTCCGCGGAGAAGGGCCTGCCCCCCGATGACCACAGGCTCGGAGCAGAAGGACCTCTCGACCCCGGCGCCGAAGGGCGTCCGGCCGCACCCCTGGAACGACTCCCCGCGCGACCACCCGCCAGGGTGGTGCGTGCACCAGCTGATCGAAGCGCAGGCCTGCCGCACCCCCGACGCACCGGCCGTCAGCTGCGGCGGCCACACCCTCACCTACCGCGAACTGGACGCGCGCGCCAACCAGGCCGCCCGCCTGCTGCGCCGCCACGGCGTGGGGCCCGACGTGCTGGTGGGCGTGTACATGGAGCGCTTGCTGGAGCTGGTGGTCGGCATGCTGGGCGTGCTGAAGGCGGGCGGCGCCTACGTGCCGCTGGACCCGGCCTATCCCCGCGCCCGCGTGCAGCTGATGCTGGCCGACACCCGCGTCCCCGTGCTCCTCACCCAGCCGGCGCTCGCCGGGCGGGTGGAGGCCGGGGACGCCGTCGCCGTAACCATCGACGGGTCGTGGAGCGCGCTGGAAAGCGAATCCGCCGAGCCCGTCGAATCGGGCGTCGATCCCGAGAACCTGTCGCACGTCATCTACACCTCCGGCTCCACGGGCACGCCCAAGGGCGTGCAGATCCGCCACTCCAGCGTGGCCACGCTCATCCGCTGGGCGCCCGAGGTGCTGGCGATCGGCGAGGGGACGTCCGTGCTGGCCTCCACCTCCGTCTGCTTCGACGTGCACGTGGCGGAGACGTGGGTGCCGCTCTCGTTGGGCGCCCGCATCGTCGTCGTCCCCAACGCGCTGCACCTGGCGTCGCTGCCGGAGGGCGAGTCCGTCGACGTGGCGTCGATGGTGCCCTCCGCCGCGGCCGAGCTGCTGCGGATGGGCGGCATCCCGCACTCCATCCGCTCCCTGAACCTGGGCGGCGAGCCGCTGCGGAACGAGCTGGCGCAGGACCTCTACCGCGCGCTGCCGAACCTGCAGCAGGTCGTCAACCTCTACGGGCCCACGGAGGACACGACCTACTCCACGTACGCCATCCCGCCGCGCGGGACGGAGCGGCCCATGCCCGTGGGCCGGCCGGTGGCGAACACGCAGGTCTACATCCTGGACCCGCGGTACCGGCCGGTGCCGCACGGCGAGACGGGGGAGATCTGGATCGGCGGGGCGGGGCTGAGCCGCGGCTACCTGCGCGGTCCCGCCGCCACCGCGGAGAAGTTCGTCCCCGACCCGTTCAGCACGATCCCGGGCGCGCGGATGTACCGCACCGGCGACATCGGCCGGGTGGGGGACGACGGGCAGATCGACTGCCTGGGGCGCATCGACCACCAGGTGAAGGTGCGCGGCTACCGCGTGGAGCTGGGCGAGGTGGAAGAGGCGCTCCGCCGCCACCCCGCCGTGGCCGACGCCGTGGCCGCGGTGCGGGAGGACCTGCCGGGCGACCGCGTCCTGGTGGGCTACGCCGCGCCGGCGAACGGCCAGGCGCCCACCCCCGCGGAGCTGAAGGCGTTCCTGGGCGACCGGCTGCCGGACTACATGGTGCCCACCTTCGTGGTGATGCTGGACGCGCTCCCGCGCCTTCCCAACGGCAAGGTGGACCGCGGCGCCCTTCCCGCGCCCGTCGTGGACCTGGAGGCCGGCTACGTGGCGCCGCGCACCCCGGCGGAAGACGCCGTCTGCCGCATCTGGGCGGAGGTGCTGGGGGTGGAGCGCGTGGGCGTGGAGGACGACTTCCTGGAGCTGGGCGGCCACTCGCTCCGCGCCACGCAGGTGGTGGCGCGGCTGCGGCAGGCGCTGGGCGCGGAGCTGTCGCCCTTCGAGCTCTTCGAGCTGCGTACCCCGGCCCAGCTGGCCCGCGCCGCCGAGCGCGCCGCCTCCCGGGCGCACGACGGCGTTCCCGCGCTGGCGCCGGCGGATCGGAATCAACCGATCCCGCTCTCCTCGCCCCAGCAGGCCATCTGGTTCTTCCAGGAGCTCTCGCCGGGGATGAAGTCGTACAACTTCCAGGCGGCCGTGCGCTTCGAGGGCCGGCTGGACGTCCCCGCGCTGGAGCGGGCGCTGACCGAGATCGTCCGGCGCCACGAGATCTTCCGCACCGTCTTTCGCGAGGTGGACGGGCAGGCGCGGCAGCTGGTGCAGGAGCCGTTCGCCGTCCGCCTGGACGCCACCGACCTGGCGGGCCTGGAGGGCGAGGCGCAGCAGGCGGAGCTGGAGCGGCTGCTGCGGATCGAGTTCCAGAAGCCCTTCCACCTGGGCCGGCTCCCGCTGGTGCGCTGGACGCTCTACCGGCTGGGGGACGACGCGCACGTGCTGGCGGCGGTGGAGCACCACTTCGTCCACGACGGGTGGAGCTTCGGGCGCTTTCTGCAGGAGCTGGCGGCGCTGTACGGCGCCTTCGTGGAGGGCCGCCCCTCGCCGCTGCCGCCGCTGGAGGTGCAGTTCGCCGACTACGCGCTCTGGCAGCGGCAGTGGCTACGGTCCGCGGAGGCGGCGCGGCAGCTGGCGTACTGGAAGGAACGGCTCGCCGGGCTGCCGCCCGTGCTGGAGCTGCCGGCGGACCATCCGCGCCCGGCGGAGATGAGCTTCCAGGGCCGCTCACTGCGGTTCCGGCTGCCGCCGGAGCTGGCGCGGCAGGCCCAGGAGTTCAGCCGCAGGAACGGCGTCACGCTCTACATGACGCTGCTGGCGGCGTACCAGGCGCTGCTGCACCGCTACACCGGCGCGACGGACTTCGCCGTGGGCGGCGGCGTGGCCAACCGCAACGACCGCGCGGCGGAGCAGCTGATCGGGATGATCGTCAACACCTTCGCGCTGCGGGCCGACCTGTCCGGCGACCCCACCGGCGCGGAGCTGCTGGCGCGCGTCCGCCGGACCGCCCACGGGGCGTACGCCAACCGCGAGATCCCCTTCGTGGAGGTGGTGGAGGCGGTGCAGCCGGAGCGCCGGCTGAGCCACCTTCCCATCTTCCAGACCGCCTTCTCCTTCCACGACGCACCGTACCCGTCGTTCGAGCTCCCGGGCGCGCGGCTCACCGTAACCGAGGCGCTCAGCAACGAGTCCGCCAAGTTCGACCTGCAGGTCATCACCATCCCCCGCGCCAGCCAGCAGGCCGGCGCCGGCGACGAGGTGACGATGATCTGGGAGTACGCCACGGACCTCTTCGAAGAGGGAACCGTGCGGCGGATGGAGGAGCACTACCGCGCCCTGCTGGCGGGGATCCTGGCCGATCCGCAGGCCCGCGTCGGCGCGCTCCCGCTGCTGGCGGAGGATGAGCGGCGCACCCTGGTGGGCGAGTGGAGCGGCCGGGACGCGCATCCCGCCGAAACGGTGGACGCGCTCTTCGCGGAGCACGCGGCGCGCACGCCGGACGCGGTGGCGCTGGAGTGGGAGGACGGGCGGATGACGTACGCGGAGCTGGATGACCGTTCCGCCCGGCTGGCCCGGCACCTCCGCGCCCGGGGCGTGCGCGCCGGGACGCGGGTCGGCGTCTGCCTGGAGCGGGGGCCGGACGCCGTCGCCGCCACGCTGGCGGTGCTGAAGGCCGGCGGCGCCTACGTCCCGCTGGACCCGTCGTACCCGGCGGACCGCCTGGCCTTCATGCTGGCGGACACCGCCGTCCCCGTCCTGGTCTCCGTGCAGGCGCTGGCGGAGCGGCTGCCGGCGCACGGCGCGCGGGCGGTGCTGCTGGACCGCGACGCGGCCGCCGTCGCCGCGCAGCCGGCGGGCGTGGTGGAGGCGGGGACGGAGCCGGAGTGGCCGGCGTACGTGATGTACACCTCCGGCTCCACCGGCACCCCCAAGGGGATCGAGATCCCGCACCGCGCCATCGTGCGCCTGGTGCGCGGGACCGACTTCATCTCCATCGACCCCTCGGACGTCTTCCTGCACCTGGCGCCCGCCTCGTTCGACGCGGCCACGCTGGAGCTGTGGGCCCCGCTGCTGAACGGCGCGCGGCTGGCCATCCATCCCGCCGGCCCGGCGTCGGTGGATTCGATCGCCGCGGCGGTCGGGCGGCACGGCGTCACCACCCTCTGGCTCACCGCCGGCCTCTTCCACCTGGTGGTGGACGAGGACGTCCAGGCGCTTCGCGGGGTGCGGCAGCTGATCGCGGGCGGCGACGTCCTGTCCGTGCCGCACGTGCGCCGCGTGCTGGCGGAGCTGCCGGGGACCACGCTGGTGAACGGTTACGGGCCCACGGAGAACACCACCTTCACCTGCTGCCACCCGGTGCGGGCGCTGCCGGAGGGCGCGGCGAGCGTCCCCATCGGCCGGCCGATCGCCGGGACGCGCGTCTACGTGCTGGACGGGCGGATGCAGCCCGTGCCGGTTGGCGTGCCCGGCGAGCTGTACGCCGGGGGCGCGGGGCTGGCGCTGGGCTACGTGAACCGCCCCGCGCTCACGGCGGAGCGCTTCGTCCCCGATCCCTTCAGCAGCCAGCCGGGCGCCCGCCTCTATCGCACGGGCGACCGCGTGCGATGGAAAGAAAGTGCGTCAGTGCGTGAGTGCGTGAGTGCGTTAGTGGGGGATTCGCAGGGGGCTGGCCACGAGCAGCGAAGCCAGCCGCCGTTCACTCACGCACTCACGCACTCACGCACTCACGCACTCGAGTTCCTGGGCCGAACCGACGCGCAGGTGAAGGTGCGCGGGTTCCGCATCGAGCCGGGAGAGATCGAGACCGTCCTGCGGACCCACCCCGCCGTGGCCGACGCGGCGGCGGTGGCGCGGCGGGACCACGGGCAGGCGCCGCGCCTGGTCGCCTACGTCACGGGCGAGGGCGCGGAGCCGGAGGCGCTGCGCGCGCACCTGGCGGAGCGGCTGCCGGACTACATGCGCCCGTCCGCCATCGTCGTGCTGGAGCGGCTCCCGCTGACGCCCAACGGAAAGGTGGACGCCGCCGCGCTCCCGGAGCCGGAGGTGCAGCGCGCGGAGGCCGCCGTCGCCGTGCCGCCCCGCAACGAGACGGAGCGCGCGCTGGCACAGATCTTCGCCGGGGTGCTGCGGGCGGAGAGCGTGGGCGTGTTCGACAACTTCTTCCATCTGGGCGGCGACAGCCTGCTCTGCATGCAGGTGGTGGCGCGGGCGCGCGAGGCGGGGGTGGAGATCGCCGTGCGCGACGTCTTCGAGCACCAGACGGTCGCCGGGCTGGCCACGGTGGCCGGGGCGGCGAAGGCGGACGCCATCCCGCGGCTGGCGCCCGTGCGCGACGAGGCGGCCCTGCTGGCTTCGCTGGACGACCTGTCTCCCGAAGAGGTGGACGCCCTGCTGGCCAGCCTGGCGGCGGAGGCGTAAGCGTCGATGAGCAGCACCACACCCCCCGTGTCCGGCCGCACCGAGGAAGAGAAGCGGGCGCTGCTGCGCGAGCTGCTGGCCGCGCACGCCGCCAGGCCCCACGTCGCTCCCGCGTCGTTCGCGCAGGAGCGGCTCTGGTTCCTGGACCGCCTGGAGCCGGGGAGCCCCGCCTACAACGTCTCCGCCGCCTGGCGCATCACCGGCCCGCTGGAGGTGGCGGCGCTGGAGCGGGCGCTCTCCGGGCTGGCGCGCCGGCACGAGGCGCTGCGCACAACCTTCGCCGTGCAGCAGGGCGCGCCCGTGCAGGTGATCGCCCCGCCCTCCGACGTCGCGCTGCCGGTCGTGGACGTCGTCGAGGGGCCGGCGGAGGAGCGGCTGGAGGCGGCGCGGCGGATGGCGGCGGAGGAGGCGGACAGCCCGTTCGACCTGGAGCGGGGGCCGCTCTTTCGTCCCTGCCTGCTGCGGCTGGCGGGCGACGACCACGTCCTCGTCCTCACCCTGCACCACGCCGTCACGGACGGGTGGAGCCAGGGGGTGATGTACCGCGAGCTGGCGGAGCTCTACGCCGCCGCCCTGCGTAGCGAGGCGGCGGCGCTCCCCGCGCTCCCGGTGCAGTACGCGGACTTCGCGGCGTGGCAGCGCGAGGCGCTGCGGGGCGAGGCGCTGGAGGCGCAGCTGGCCTGGTGGCGCGAGCGGCTGGCGGGCGCGCCCCCGCTGCTGGCGCTCCCCTGGGACCGCCCGCGCCCCGCGGCGCAGTCGTTCCGCGGCGCCCGCGAGTGGGTGGAGCTGCCGGCCGAGCTGGTGCAGGCGGTGCGCGGCGCCGCCCGCGGTGAGGGCGCCACGCTCTTCATGGCGCTGATGGCGGCGTGGCAGGCGCTGCTGGCGCGCTGGTCGGGGCAGGAGGACCTCGTCGTCGGCACGCCGGTGGCGGGGCGGGGACCGACGGAGACGGAGGGGCTGATCGGCTTCTTCGCCGACACGCTGGCGCTGCGCGGCGACCTTTCCGGCGACCCGACCTTCCGCGAGCTGCTGGGCCGCTTCCGTTCCGTGGCGCTGGACGCCTTCGCGCACCAGGAGACGCCCTTCGACCGGGTGGTGGAGGAGCTGCGCCCGGACCGTACGCTCAGCTATTCGCCGATCTTCCAGGTGATGCTGAGCCTGGGGCCGCCGACGCCCGGGCTCGCGCTGCAGGGGGCGGAGGCGCAGCCGCTGGTGATGGAGCGGTGGATCGCAAGGTTCGACCTGACGCTGGAGCTGGTGGAGCGCGCGGACGGCGCGGTCGATGGATGGCTGTACTACGCTACGCAGCTCTTCGACGCCGCCACCATCCGGCGCCTGCTGGACCACTACCGCCTCCTGCTGGCGGGGATGGCCGCCGATCCGTCGCGCCGCGTGGGGGAGATCGGCCTGGCGTCGGACGAGGAGCGGGCTGCGCTGGACGGGTGGAACCGCACGGAGCGCGCGCATCCCGTCCGCTGCATCCACGCCTGGTTCCGCGAGCAGGCGGCGCGGACGCCGGACGCCGCCGCCGTCTCCATCGACGGCCGCGAGCTGTCGTTCGCGGAGCTGGACGCCTGGTCCGACCGCCTGTCGCGGGTGCTGCGCGGGCGGGGCGTGGGGGTGGAGAGCCGCGTGGCCGTGTGCCTGGAGCGTGGGCCCGGGCTGGTGGCGGCGCTGCTGGCGATCCTCAAGGCGGGCGCCGCGTACGTGCCGCTGGACCCCGGCTACCCGCCCGAGCGGCTGGCGTGGGTGCTGGAGGACTGCGGCGCCGCCCTCCTGCTCACGGATTCGTCGCTGGCCGCGGGGCTGGATGCGTCCGTCCCCGCGCTCCTGGCCGACCGCGCCGCGGAGGAGATCGCCGCCGCGCCGGCCGATGCGCTGGCGGATTCGGCGGACCCCGAGAACGCGGCGTACGTCATCTACACCTCCGGATCGACCGGCCGGCCGAAGGGCGTCGTCGTTCCGCACCGCGCGCTGAGCAACCACATGGCGTGGATGCTGGAGCGCTTTCCGCTCTCCGCGGACGACCGGGTGCTGCAGAAGACGCCCTTCCTGTTCGACGCGTCGGTGTGGGAGTTCTGGGCGCCGCTCCTTTCCGGCGCGCGTCTGGTGCTGGCCCGCCCCGGCGGCGAGAAGGACCCCGCGTACCTCGTCCGCGCGCTGGCGGAGGAAGGGATCACCGTCCTGCAGGTGGTTCCCACGCTCCTGCGCGTGCTGGCGGACGAGCCGGGGCTGGAGGATGCGCGTGCGCTGCGCCTCCTCTTCTGCGGCGGCGAGGCGCTGCCGCGCGAGGCGGTGGCGCGGGTGCTGGAGCGCATCCATCCCGAGATCTGGAACCTGTACGGCCCCACCGAGGCCTGCATCGACGCCACCTTCCACCGCGCGGAGGGCGGCGCGGGGACGGTGCCGCTGGGCGCCGGAATCGACAACACGCGGCTGCACGTGCTGGACGGCGCGCTGCGGCCGGCGCCCGTCGGCGTGCCGGGCGAGCTGTACATCGCCGGCGAAGGTCTGGCGCGCGGCTACCTGGGGCGCCCCGGGCTGACGGCGGAGCGCTTCCTCCCCGATCCCTTCGCGCCAGCTGCGGGCGGACGGATGTACCGCACGGGAGACCGTGTGCGCTGGAACGAAAGCGCGTCAGTGCGTGAGTGCGTCGGTGCGTTCGTGGGGGGCTCGCAGGAGGCCGGCCACGAGCAGCAAAGCCGGCCACCGTTCACTCACGCACTCACGCACTCACGCACTCACGCACTCGAGTACCTGGGTCGCATCGACCACCAGGTGAAGGTGCGCGGCTACCGCATCGAGCTGGGGGAGATCGAGGCCGCGCTGCGCAAGCATCCCGGCGTGAACGACGCCGTGGTCATCGTGCGCAGCGAAGGCGCGAAAGTCCTCGC
>DATAAG010000225.1:0-10206 GCA_036260235.1 Longimicrobium sp. | reverse complement strand
CAGGCCTGCAAGCCGCGGCTCACGGGCAGGGAGAGTCCACGTCCGTGTCGCACCTCATGGGGCTGAAGTCCACGTCCACGAAGAAGGCGCTCCCGCTGATGGTGGACGGGAAGCTGCCGACGGGCTGGCCGTACGCGCCGGCATCGGCGCTCAGGTAGTTGCGGACGATTGGCCCGCCGTTGAAGAACGCGAAGGTCTTCACCTGCTTGGTGTTGGTGTTCACCGAGGCGATGTAGGTGCCCGGCGGCAGGACCATGGAGTACTTGGAGTAGGTGGACTGCCATCCCGACGCGCTCTCGTACGCGAAGCCCAGCGACCAGATGAGAGACCCGGAGGTGGTCCATAGCTTCACGGTGTGCGAGCCCGTCTCGCCCAGCGCCTTCCAGTAGCGGAAGCCGGAGAGGAGCCCCTCCCGCGTGGTGGTGAAGCGCGTCCCGACCTCCCAGCCGCCCGTCGCGTCGAGCGTGCTCGCGGGGGTCTCGGTGGTGAAGATCGTCTGCTGCGGATAGTAGTACTTCACGGCGGCGGGACCACCGGAGGGGGAGGTGAGTTCCACCGGGGTGGGGGCGTCCGCGCAGGCAGCCAGCGTGAGCGCCGCGGCCGCGGCGGCGAGCAGTCGATTCATCTGTTTCTCCTCGTGCGGGGGATCCATGTGGGGTTACGGCTAAATATAGCGGTAAAGGTGCGTTGATCGCAAACAGGTGTTTGTCGGCCGGTTGGATCCGGACGTTCGCCAGGCGTGTGGGGAGGGTTGATCGCCAGCGAATGGCCGCTCTCTCGTCGTCCCTCCTGCGGCCGGTCCTCTACCGCGTTCCCTCGCCGCCGGCCGCGTTTCTCGCACCGCGGCCCTGTGCTCCGGCGCTGCAGACGGGTGGCGGCGAGGCGGCCAGGATGGAGCACGCCCTCCGCGTCCACGATCCGGGCGAAAGGTCGTAGAGCCGGGTTCCGTAGACGTTCAGCATGATCAGCTTCGATCCGTCGCCGCTCAGGACCAGCGTGCCCGCCGCCCGGCGGCGTCCGCCCGGCGTCCAGGTGAGGACGCGGGCGTCGAGGTCCCAGACGACCGGCTCGTCCTCGTCGAACGACACGGCGAGGTAGCGCCCGTCGGCGCTCATGTCCGCCATCGCCATCACGCGCTGGCCTGCGCCACCCGTGTTGCCCAGCAGCGTGTCGGCCTCCTGCCGGGCGGGGCGCTCCCTCCCCAGGCGCCAGCGGACGAGCTCGCCGCGGGTGTCGTAGGTGAGCAGCTCGCGCCCGCCGCGCACGAACGCGCCCGCCGCCACCTCCGCGTCGGCGATCCGTACCGCGTCCCGCCCGCTCCCGTCCACCTGGTACAGGTACGGGCGCCATTCGTCGTCGCGCAGCGCCAGGGTCCGGTTGTCCGGGCTGATCGCGAGCACCCCGACGGGCTTCCCGGACCGGTGCGCGACCGGGCGGCCGGTCGCGGCGCTCCACAGGAGCAGCGCCGGGTTCTCGCCCCCGTTCCAGGCGGCCAGGAGGGTGCCGTCCGGGCTGAAGCGCAGCCCGTGGACTTCTTCGAGCCCCGTCGGGATCGGCGGCCGGGCCACGGGGCCCGCCTCCCGCAGCTCCCACAGGTACAGGCTGTCCCCGTGCGCCGCCACCGCCAGCGTACCGCGAGGGTCGATCGCCGCCTCGGCGGCCTCCCACGGCGCCAGGCGGACGGTGTCCTCCGTCCGCGTGTCCCAGAGCAGGAGGCCTCCCGTGCCGTTCACCAGCAGGCGCCGGCCGCCGCCGTCGAACGCCGCGGCGCGCCGCCGCGGGCGGGACTGGATCCAGGGCAGCTCCCTCTCCACGCCCCGCACCGGTCCCAGGTCCCACACCGCCACGGAGCCGTCTTCGTGGCTGGAGGCGAGAACGCGTCCGTCCCCGCTGATGGCCAGGTCCGTCAGGTCGCGCGGAAAGTCGGCGATCGTGTCACCGGCCGAGTACCCCGGGTTGCCCCGCGGGTCCTTCCAGGAGTGGATGACCCCCCGTTCCGAGCCGGTGACCAGCGTGTCGCCGCGGTAGACCAGCGCCCGCCCCGCCGGACTGGCCATGATCGGCTCCGGCGCGCGCTCCCAGGGAACGATCTGCCGGTGCGTGGCCGCGGACCAGAACGTCACCCGTTCGGCCACGTCGCTTGTGGCGACCACTCCGCCCGCCGGGGAGTAGGCCAGCCGCAGCGGCACGCGCGGAGAGTCCGCCACGAACGAGGCGGTGAGCGTGGCGGTGCGCACGTCCGCCAGGTGGATGCGGAAGCCCGCCACGATCGCCAGGGTGGCGCCGTCGGGGCTGAAGGTGAGCGCCCGCCAGCGGCGCACCTCGTCGATGGGGATGGTGCCGCCGCGGTGCAGCGCCCCCGATCCGTCGATCCGGAAGAGGGCGATCTCGCCGCTCCCGGTGGCGACCGCCAGGACCCCGCCGGGGCCGAAGGTGGGCACGGCGGCGTCCAGGCGCAGCACCGTCGCCGGCGTGAAGCCGGAGGCGCGCCACACCACCAGCGTTCCCTCGCCACGCCCCACCAGCCAGCGCCCGTCCGGACTGAAGGCGAGATCGTCCTCGCGCATCCCGGCCAGCGCGGGACCGGAGACGGAAAGCTCGCGCAGGGTGCGGAGGTCCCGGACGCGCACCCGTCCGTCGGTGCCGCCGGAGGCCAGGAGCGACCCGTCGGGGCTCAGCGCGATGGTCACGGCGCGGCCGGTCTGGTGGCCGGGGATGATGCGCACCAGCCGCGGGTGCCGCCGCAGCACGTCCAGCAGGGCCCGCCGCGCATGCACGTTGCCGTCCACCGCGCCGGCCTGGAGCGCCAGCCGCAGGGCGCGCTCCGGATCGCGCCCGGTCTCCGCCGCCGCCTCGTTCGCGATGGCGATGGAGGCAGCCACGCGCGCCTGCCGTGCCGCCTCCCGCGCCGCCCGGGCAAGCCACAGCGCCGATGCGGCCGTGATCACGGCGGTGGCGGCCGCCGTGAGGACGAAGGCCCTGCGCACCCGGCGAGCCCGCGTGCGAAAGCCCAGCGCGTTCTCGATCCGCCGCACCACGTGCGCGCCGGGCTCCCCCGCCTCCAGCGCCCGGCGCGTGTCGCGCGAGGTGGCGAGGCCCTCGATCGCCCCGAGCCACGCCGCCTCCCGCTCGGCGCCGTCGATGCTCACCGGAAGGATCGGGCGGCGCATCTCCCGGCAGAGGGCGATCTCCTGGCCCACCCACGGGGATCGCGCCGCCCCCGGAGAGGCGATCACCACGAGGGCGCCGCTGTGGCGAAGCGCCGCCTTGAGCTCCCGGGGAAGATCGCGCTGAGGCTGCGTTCCCCACTGGTCCAGAAAGCAGGCGAACCCCGCCTTCGCCAGCGCGTCCGCCAGCGCCAGCGCGTAGTCGGACGCGTCCGCGCGCGCGTACGAGATGAAGACGTCGTCGCCGAAGAAGAAGCGCCGGCCCCGCGCGAGCCATCGTTCCCGCGGCGCGGAGCCGCGCCGGGCGGGCCGTTCGCCGGCGGGAGCCGAAGTGACAGGATGCATGGCGCAGGATCGGGAGCGCGACGGCGATGGAAGCCGGCCGGGGTGATGACCCGGCGTCCGCCAACTATGGCGGGGCACACGCCCCGCCGCAAACGGGTCGTTCCGGGGACGGTTCGCAACCGGGCGCGCCACGGAACCTTTCTCCCCTCTCCCGCTGTACATACCCGCCTCGCATTGCAGGCTCCCCGGCAGCGCCACCTCTCCACGGATGATGCTTGACGACTCGACGGGCTGCCAGTACACTAGCACGTGCTAATCCGCTAGCACATGACCGGCGTGCACGCGGATCGCCGTCCATCGCCCGCTCCCTACAACCTTTTTCGCGGCCGCTGCATCTCACCGCGCATGCCGCCGCATCCCCTCCTCCCGCTGTGCCCATGAAGAAGATCGCCCTCTCCCTTCTCGCCGCGTGTTCCGCCACCGCGCTCTCCGCGCAGACGCCGGCGGCCACGGCGCCCGAGCCGCCGCAGACGGCCGCGGTGCGCACCACGCTGCCGGTGCGCATCGACGGCGCGCTGAACGACGCCGCGTGGCAGGCGGCCACGCCGATCACGGCGTTCGTGCAGCTGGACCCCACCGAGGGGCAGCCGGCCACGGAGCGGACGGAGGTGCGCTTCGTCTACGACGACGACGCGCTGTACGTGGGCGCCATGCTGTACGACCGGCAGCCGGTGCGCGCGCGCCTGGGCCGGCGCGACATGGCGATGGGTGCCAGCGACTGGCTCACCGTCATCCTGGACAGCAACCACGACCACCGCAACGCGTTCGGCTTCGAGGTGAACCCCCGGGGGGTGCGGCGCGACCAGACGCGCTCGCAGAACGACGAGGACGACTCGTGGGACCCGGTGTGGCAGGCGGAGACGGCGGTGGTGGACAGCGGCTGGGTGGTGGAGATGCGCATCCCCTTCAGCCAGCTGCGCTTCAGCGGGGCGGACGTGCAGACGTGGGGGCTGCAGGTGGAGCGGCAGATCGCCCGCAACCAGGAGTTCTCCGTCTGGTCGTTCACCCCGCGCGACCAGCCGGGGGGCATTCCCCGCTTCGGCCACCTGGCGGGGCTGGAGCGCATTCCCACCGGCAAGCGGCTGGAGGTGCTGCCGTACGCGGTGAGCCGCGCGGAGAACGTGGAGCGCGGCGCCAACCCGTTTCGCGAGGACCGCGACTACGGCGCGGATGCCGGGGTGGACCTGAAGTACCGCCTGACCAGCAACTTCACCCTGGACGCCACGGTGAACCCGGACTTCGGGCAGGTGGAGGTGGACCCGGCGGTGATCAACCTGACGGCGTTCGAGACGCAGTTCGCGGAGCGCCGGCCGTTCTTCGTGGAGGGGGCGGAGATCTTCCGGTTCGGCGGCGACGGGACGAACCTCGGTTTCTACTCGCGCCGCATCGGGCGTCCGCCCACGCTGGCGCCGCCCGTCGCCGCGCGCGACGTGCCCACCACCACCCGCATTCTGGGCGCGGCCAAGCTTTCCGGCCGCACGCAGGGGGGGTGGGCCATCGGGGTGCTGGACGCGGTCACCGGCCGCGAGACGGCGCGCTTCCGCACCGACGACGGCGACCAGCGCATGACGGCGGAGCCGCTCACCAACTACTTCGTGGGCCGCGCCCGCCGCGAGAGCCGGGCGGGGCAGACGGCGGTCGGCGGGTTCGTGGGTGCCGTGAACCGCAACCTGGACAGCGACGAGCTGTCGGCCGCGCTGCGCTCCAGCGCGTACTCCGCGGGGGTGGACTGGTTTCACCAGTGGGCGCAGCGCAACTGGACGCTGACGGGCTTCCTCATCGGGACGCACGTGCGGGGGGACGAGGGGGTCCTCATCTCCACGCAGCGGCTGCCGTACCACTACTTCCAGCGGCCCGACGCGGACCACCTGCAGCTGGACTCGTCGCTCACCTCGCTCTCCGGCTTCGCGGGCGCCGTGCAGGTGAACCGGCGGATGGGGCGCCACTGGAGCGCCTACGGGCGGCTGAACACCATCAGCCCCGGCTACGAGGTGAGCGACCTGGGCTTCCAGCGCCGCGCGGACCGGCTGGACGCGGAGGTGGGGGGCGACTACCAGGAGACGCGCCCGGGCAAGGTGCTGCGCCGGTGGTTCACCTACGGCTCGGCGCTGGTGGAGCACAACTACGCCTGGGAGAACATCTCCAACCGGCTGTTCTGGGGCGGCAACCTGCAGCTGCTGAACTACTGGTTCGCGTACACCAACGTCGGCGTGTCGCTGCCGGGCACGGTGGACGACCGCCTTACCCGCGGCGGGCCCGCGGCGCGGCGCGTGGGCTTCTACACGGTGAACGCGGGCGTCTCGTCGGACCCGCGCAAGAAGGTCATCGGCGACGTGGGCACCTTCCTCCAGCGCGACCGCGCCGGCGGCGACGACAACCAGTTCTTCGCGCGGCTGCTGCTGCGCCCGGCGCCCCACTGGGAGTTCTCCATCGGCCCCTCGTTCAGCCGCACGCACGTGGTGGCGCAGTACCTGGGGACGGTGCCGGACCCGGCGGCCACGGAAACCTTCGGGGCGCGGTACGTGTTCGCCTCGCTGAACCAGACCACCACGGCGCTCGAGGCGCGGCTCAACTACACCTTCACGCCGGACCTCTCGCTGCAGGTGTACGCGCAGCCGTTCATCGCCAGCGGCGAGTACGGGGCACCCAAGGAGCTGGAGCGGCCGGGGACGTTCCGGTTCCGGGTGTACGGCGAGGACGTGGGCGAGGTGGTGGACGGGCGCATCTACCCTAACGGCACCGGCCCGGACGCGTTCTCGTTCGCGGCGCCGCAGCCGGATTTCAACTTCCGCAGCCTGCGCGGCAACGCGGTGCTGCGGTGGGAGTGGCGGCCCGGCAGCACCATGTACCTGGCGTGGCAGCAGAACCGGAGCGACTTCCGTCCCTTCGGTGACTTCGACCTGAGCCGCGACGCCGACGGGGTGTTCGGCGCGGCGCCGGACAACATCTTCCTGCTCAAGGTGAGCTACTGGCTCAACCCCTGACGTCGGGGATCGATCCCGGCCCGCGCCGGTCCCGCGTGAGAGGGAAGAGCGGAGGCAGAAAGAGAGGACGCAGAAGAGCTTACGGCTTCTCTGCGTCCTCGTTCTTTCCCTCCGCCTTCACCGCGGCATTCTGTTTGCGATCCATACTCCTCACGTATCGCGCCTAATCTCGCGGGCGCGAAAATCCTGGAGCAGATGGGTGGCATCAACCCCTGACGCTCTGCCGTGAACGCTGTCCGGGGATTCCCCATCCGGACTGGCAGGCAGGTTTTTGCCGCCAGTGCTGGATTTCCCCGACCGATTCACCGCATCCCGCGGGATGCCCGGCCGGAAAGGAGGTGGCGCGACCTGTCGCAGTGGGACCGTGCGCCGTTGCCGCACGCGTTCCGGTGAGCCCCTTTTGCGCTGTCGCGATTGGCGAAACGACGCCGCACCAGATGGTGAACCGAAACGGAACCGGAGGAATCAGCCCATGCGCATCACCCACGTACCTCAGCTGACCCTGGCGGCGCTCGCTGCCCTGTCACTGGCCGCGTGCGCCGATACCCCCACCGCGGGCCCGGCAGAGCCCGGCGGACCGCTCCACGCCGCCGCGGCCGACACCGCGGCGCCGCCGCAGGAGATCGTCTACGAGGGTGAGAAGGAGTACGAGGAGATCGCGAGCCAGGTCCCGGGATACGCCGCGCACTGGTACGACGAGGACGGCAACCGGGTGGTGGCCCTCACCGATCCGTCGCAGGAAGCCCTTGCGCTCCGGGTGATCGAGTCGCGCTCCGAGCCGGAGCCGGCCGAAGGAGAGACGCGGACGGGCGCGACCCGCGTCATCCAGGTCAAGCACGACTTCGTGACGCTGCGCGACTGGCGCAACAGGGCGAACTTCCCCCTGTTCTCCGAGAAGGGGGTGGTGCTGCTGGACCTGGACGAGCAGCGCAACGCCCTGTTCGTGGGGGTGGCGGACGAAAGCGCGCGCGCCGGTGCCGAGGCGCAGCTGCGCGCGGCCGGCGTGCCGCTGGACGCGGCCATCATCGAGGTGACGGGCGCGCCCGAGCTGTACCAGACGCTGCAGAACTTCTTCCGCCCGCTGCAGAGCGGCTACCAGATCCAGAACGCGCCGGGCGGGGGCATCTGCACCCTGGGCGTGCCGGGACTCACGGCGGGGCCCTCGTACATCACCAACTCGCACTGCACGCAGGTCTACTGGTGGAACACCGGGACGGCGTTCTACCAGCACCTGAACCTGGGTGGGCCGTGGTTCATCGGCAACGAGGCGGTGGACCCGCCGGGGTGGGCGTGCGGCGGCGGATGGGTGTGCCGCTGGAGCGACGCGGCGCTGGTTCCGGTGGCGGCGGGCGTTCCCGCGGCCAACCAGATCGCGCGGACGGCGTGGTGGGGCGTGCACTGGAACCCCGGCTCGCTCAACACGGGCGGCATCGCGGCCTTCAACGTGGTGAACCCGCCGCAGTGGTGGCCGCTGCTGGGGCAGGTGGTGGACAAGGTGGGCCGCACCACCGGGTGGAACCGCGGCGTGGTGACGCACACCTGCGTGAACCTGTCGGCCTTCCCCGGGCGGATGGTGCTGTGCCAGTACCTGATGACCAACATGGCGGGCCCGGGCGACAGCGGCTCGCCGGTGTTCCGCCAGCTGCCGAACAACCAGGCGCAGGTCACCGGCCTGCTGTGGGGCGGCATCGTCACCCCGTGGTTCAAGCGCTCCATCTTCAGTCCGCGCGGCGGCGTGTTCGTGGACCTGGGCGCGTGAGGTCCGGACGGCGCTGAACGGATCTCTTCACCCAGAGCAGCAAAAGAAGCAGAGAAGCAGAGGAGCCATCGCCGCTCCTCTGCTTCTCTGCCTCTCTCTGCCGCTCTGCGTGAGTGCAGCTGTTCCTCGAGGCGCTTACTCCGCGGCGGGAAGGCCGATGCGGCGCAGGAGCCGGCCCATGCGGGGGTCGCCGCGCAGCGGGTCGAAGGAGGGATCGATCCCCAGGTCCGCCAGCTCGCCCTCGCGCGCCTGCACCGCCTCCTCCAGCAGCGCGAAGGCGCGGTCGCGGTCGTTCAGTCCCACGTGGATGGATGCGCGCACGTAGCGGGACGCGTCCGGCTGCGCCTGCAGCGCGGCAAGCGCCTGCTGCGCATCCGCCCGGCGGCCGGCGCGGGCGTAGACGTAGCCCGCGGCGCCCAGGGCGTGCTGGTCGTCGCCCCGCTGCCGGCGCAGCTGCTCGGCCGCGGCGAGCGCCTCCGGGTGGCGGCCCAGGTACGAGTACGTCAGCGCCAGGCCGATGGCCGCGCTGGCGTTCTCCGCCTCCAGCGCGCGGGCGGACTGGAAGGCCTCGATCGCCTGGTCGTACTGCCGGGCGAAGCCGTACAGGGCCCCCAGGTTGTTGTACCCGCTGGGCCGGTCCGGCACCAGCTCCGTGTAGCGCCGGGCCGCGGCGATGGCCTCGGTGGGGCGGCCCAGCCGCATGAGCAGGAACGCGCGGGGCGTGTACGACGCCACGCTGGTGTGCGGGCTGAGCTCAATGGCCTGCCGGTAGTGCTCTTCCGCGCTCCTGAAGTCCCACTCGTGCAGCTCGGCGATCCGCGCCAGCGCGACGTGCGCCCGCAGCACCGACGGGTCCAGCGCCAGCGCCCGCTGCGCCATCGCCTTTGCCCGCGCATACCCCTCCCCGGGGGGGACGTAGCGGCGGTACGCCTGGAACTGCAGGGCCTCCGCCAGCAGCGCGTACGCGCGCGCGTACCGCGGGTCGCGGCGGATGGCTTCCTCGGCGAAGGCCACCGCCTGCGCGTTGGTCTCGCGCGTCGCCTTCTGCAGGACGTAGCCGCCCTTGAGCACCAGCGCGTGCGCCTGCGGGTCCGCGGTCTCCTGCCTGGCCAGCCGGCCGGTGGCGCGCTCGCCCGTCAGCCGTACCTGCAGCTGCTCCACGATGGCGCGCGAGATCTCGTCCTGGATGGCGAAGACGTCCTTCAGCTCCCGGTCGTAGGTGGCGCTCCACAGGTGAAAGCCGGTGCGCGTCTCGATGAGCTGCGCGGTGATGCGCACTCGCGGGCCGTACTGGCGCACGCTCCCCTCCAGCACGTGCCCCACCCGCAGCGCCCGGCCGATGGAATCCACCGGCACCTCGTTGCCGCGGTAGCGGAACGACGAGGTGCGGGCGGCCACCCGCAGCTCGGGAAGCTGCGCCAGCACGTTCAGCAGCTCCTCCGCCAGTCCGTCGGAGAAGTAGTCGTTCTCCGGGTCGCCGCTCAGGTTCACGAACGGCAGCACGGCGATGGCGGGCGGCTCCGCCGGTGCGGCCGCCGCACTCCGGCGCCCGAGCGCCAGCCATCCGCCCGCGACCACCATCAGCATCACCACCGCCGCTGCCGCAAGCCGCGCCCACCGCCGGCGCGAAGGCGCCGCACGATGCGCTGATGGCGGCGCGGGCTCCGGCTGGATCGCGGCGGGAGCCGCCACCTCCACGCCCGCGGGAGGCGCCGGCGTGTCCGCCACCGCCGGAGCCGGCGGATCGGCCGCAACCGGCGCGGGCGCCTCCACCTGGCGCGGCGGGACCGCCCGCCGGGCCGGCGCGGGCTCGGAAGCCGGCGGTTCCACCCGCGGCGCGCGGAGCCGCTCCACCAGGCGCACCGTCTCGGCGGACGGCGACAGCCCGTACTCCGCCTCGAGGCGACGCTCGAACTCCGCGAAGGCGGCGAGCGCCGCCGCGGGCTCGCCG
>DATAAG010000224.1:0-14909 GCA_036260235.1 Longimicrobium sp. | reverse complement strand
GGGTGATGGGGTGATGGGGTGATGGGGTGATGGAGTGATGGGGTGGTGGGTGACAGGTGACGGGGTCGTGCACACCGGCGGACATCCTGCCTCTCGCGGAGAGCCCCTCCCCCGGAGCCGCTGGCCGCTCGCTGCTCGCGGAGAGGGGGGAGAACGGCAGCGGCGACCCGTGTCGTGCTCCACGCGGACCCTTACCCCCCGCGCCTCTCCCGCACAGTGCGCGGGAGAGGGGAGACTGGTTCGCGCCCGGAATCCTGGCCCCCAGCCCGCGCAGGCGGACTTCGTGGCTTGCCAGGCAGCGGTTTTCAACCGCCGGGCGCGGACCAGCCGCACGCTGACCGGCAGGTGCGATGTCTACACCCTCTCCCGCGCAGTTGCGGGAGAGGGTGGCGAGCCCGGGCGAGCGGGGTGAGGGACCCAACTCGTTTGTTTGCAGCACGTTATGGACCGGTCCGCATCGACATTGCAGACTTTGATCCGGCGCCTATTGCAAAGTCCATGTAGCAGTTGCATTCCGCATGGGCGCTGCACGTTCGGCGGGCGGAGGCGTGTCTACATGACGCATCTAAGTGGAGTTGCTTGACAGCCGAAGCGCATGTCATTACTCTGCTTTTCCCACTCCATCGGTTCCGTTTCACTGTTTTCATCCACGGCAACGCAGGTCCGCATGAACTTGCCCGCCTTGCTGGGGCTGGCGGCAATCCTCCATGCCGCGCCCACGGACCCGCCGGACCCGCCGGCGAACGACCCCGTTCGCCTGCCCCGGCACGAGCTCGCCTCCGCCGCGGAGGCGGGGCTGAGCGCCGCCGCGCTGGCACGCGCCGAAGAGGCCGTGTGGGACGAGATCCAGCGCGGCTCCTTTCCCGGCGCCGCGCTGGCGGTGGGGCGCTGGAACCGCGTGGTGCTGGAGGCGGGGCTGGGGCGCGTGGGCGCCGGCGGGGCGGAGGTGGACCCCGACCGCACCGTCTACGACCTGGCCTCGCTCAGCAAGGTGGTGGGGACCACCACGGCGGTGATGCTGCTCGTCGAGGACGGAACGATGTCGCTGGACGACCCCGTGCAGGCGTACCTGCCGGAGTTCACCGGCTACATGAAGGACCGCGTCACCATCCGCCACCTGCTCACCCACACCTCCGGCCTTCCCGCCGGCTCCGACGCCACCTCCGACACCCCCGAGCACACCCTGCTGCGGCTGATGTCCGTGCCGCTGGAGCACGCGCCGGGGATGCGGGTGGAGTACTCCGACATCGGCTTCGTGGTGCTGTTCGCCGCGGCGGAGCGCGCCGCGGGCGAGCCGCTGTACCGGCTGCTGGACCGCCGCGTGTTCGAGCCGCTGCAGATGTACTCCACCACGTACGTGATGGGCGAGGGGTGCCTGCGCTGCGCCGGCACCTCGCGCAGCCGCGGCGACGCGTACCGCGGCAGGGTGCACGATCCCATCTCGCGGCGGCTGGGCGGCATCAGCGGCAACGCGGGGCTGTTCAGCACCGCGCACGACATGGCGCGGTTCGCCGCCATGCTGGCCAACGGCGGCGAGCTGGACGGCGTGCGCGTGCTGCGCGCGGCGACCATCCGCGAGTTCACCCGGCGCCAGCCCGGCAGCGGCACCCGCGCGCTGGGGTGGGACACGCCGGGCGCGCCGGGGACGGGCGCATCGGGGAGCCGCGTCTCCGACCGCTCCTTCGGCCACACCGGCTTCACCGGCACGTCCATCTGGATCGACCCGGAGCGCGGCACCTGGGTGGTGCTGCTGGCCAACCGCACCTACGAAGAGGGGCCCAACCGCATGCAGTCGCTCCGGCGCACCCTGCACGACCGGGTGACGGACTCCGTGCGGGGGCAGGGGGCGTACGGCGGAGACCAGTAGGCGGGCCGTCCGGACCCACGCTGTGACACCGCGTCCGACGTTTGGGCGCGGTGTTTGCTTTTCTACCCCACAAAAGACGCCGCAGGATCGCCGGGCGCGCCGCGCCACACCATGTACGGGGAGGATCTAGCCCCATGTCCACCGATCAGGAAGCCGTCCGCGAGCTGCTGGGACCCCTGGCCGACCTCCCGGCCCCGCCGTCGCCCGACGACCGCGACGACGCGGGAGAGCCCACCGGCGGCATCATCCCGGGCACCGGCCGCCGCTCCGAAGACCACCAGCCGCTGCCGCCGCACCAGAACAGCGAGCCGGGGTCGTAAAGCGCCGGCGCGGGAGCCGGGGCGTGTCGCGGAGAGGCGGGCGCGCACGCAGAGGGCGCGGAGGAAAAGAGAGAGGACGCAGAGGACTTTCCGGCCCTCCGCGTCCTCTCGTTCTGCCGCCGCGTCCCCTGCCGTGGCACGGCGTTCCTCCAGGGTTGCCCGTTGCTTGCAGTGGGACCGCGTCGCCGTCGCCGGGGATCAACGATGCGCCCCGCCCTGAATCAACCGTTCCGCTGAAAGTCACGAGATGGATCGCACTCTCGCATCCCTCGCGCTGCTGTCGTTCTCGCTGGCCGCCTGCAATCCGCCGGGCCCCGCCACCGGCCCCACCCCGCGGCCGGGCCCGACGGACACCATCCGCATCGACCCGGGCGCGGGGACCGGGCGCATCGAGCGCCTGGTCTACCAGCCGGTGAGCCCCGCGCTCCCGGCCATCCCGGCGGTGGACGGCGCGCTGGCCATCCGCGTCATCCATCCCACGCCCACGCAGGCGCGCCCGCGGGTGGACTCCACCTTCATCTACGGCTCGCTGGGGACGGGCCAGGCGGCGCTGGAGATCAACGGCACCGCCGTCCCCGTGGCCCCGAACGGCGCGTTCATCGCCTACCTCCCCACCCCGCAGGACGGCACCTGGCGCCTGCGCGCGCAGCGCGGCGGCGAGGAGGTGACGCACACCGTCAGCTACGCCGCGCCCGCCACCGGGTCCGGGGCGGCGAACGCGGCGTCCGCCAACGCGGTCTACGCGACGGCGAGGCTGGGCGTGGTCACCGGGGGCGCGGACACGCTGGCCAGCGGCTCCGATGCCATCTACGCCCGGCCCACGCCCACGGGCCCGTACCGCTGGTTCTTTCCCCGCGGCGCGCGGCTGGCCGTGGTGGAGCGACGGGGCGACCAGTACCGCGTGCGGCTGGACGGCGCCACCGAGGCGTGGGTGGACGCGGACAACCTCACCCTCGCCGACACCACGGCCCCGCCGCCGGCGCCGGGCCCGGTGCAGAGCTCCGTGGGACCCATGCCGGAGGGGCTGGACCTGCGGGTGCGCGCGGGCGGACGGCCGTTCCTGGTGGAGACGTCGGACAGCGGCGCGGTGGTGACCGTCTACGGCGCCACCGGGGGGGAGATGGCGGCGACGACGCGGTTCGGCGACTGGTTCCGAGCGGCCGGGCAGCAGCGCGCGGGAAGCGAGTCGTCGCGGTTCGTGCTGAGCCTGGCGGGGGGCGCGTGGGGGTACAAGGCATGGTACGACGGCAACGGCGACCTGGTCGTCCGCGTCCGCCGTCCGCCCGCGATCGATCCCGCCGACCCGCTGCGGGGGCGGCGGATCGTCATCGACCCCGGCCACCCCCCCGCCGGCGCCACGGGGCCCACGGGGCTGTACGAGGGCGACGCCAACCTGGGGATCGCGCTGCCGCTGGCGGAAAGGCTGCGGGCGCGCGGGGCGGAGGTCGTCCTCACCCGCACCGGCCGCGAGGGGCTGGTCAGCTCCACCAACTCGGGCCAGGAGCTGCGGGCGCGGGTGGATCTGGCCGTGAGACAGAACGCCGAGCTGCTCGTCTCCGTGCACAACAACGCGTTCGGCGAGGGGGCCAACCCGTTCCGGGCGCACGGTACCAGCGTCTACTACTTCCATCCGTTCGCCGCGGCGCTGGCGCGGGAGCTGGACCGCGAGATCGTGGCGGTGACGCGGATCCCCGACATCGGCGCGCGGCAGCAGAACCTGGCGCTGGCGCGGCCGACGTGGCTCCCCGCCGTGCTGACGGAGTCGCTCTTCATGCCCATCCCGGAGCAGGAGGCGGCGCTGCGCGACCCCGCCTTCCTGGACCGGCTGGCGGAGGCGCACGTGCGGGGGATCGAGGCGTGGCTGCGCGCGCGGGCACAGGCTGGAGGCGGCCGCTGATGCGCGCGCTGGTCATCACGAAGCCGGGCGGGCCGGAGGTGCTGTCGCTGGAGGAGCGTCCGATCCCCCAGCCGGGCCCGGGGGAGATCCGGGTTCGCGTCCACGCGTCCGCGCTCAACCGGGCGGACCTGCTGCAGCGGCGCGGCAGCTACCCCGCCCCGCCCGGCGCGCCCGCGGACATCCCGGGGCTGGAGTACGCCGGCGAGGTGGACGCCGTGGGCGAGGGCGCCGGGCTGTGGGCGCTGGGGAACCGGGTGATGGGGATCGTGGGCGGCGGCGGGCACGCGGAGTACGTGGTGGTGCACGAGCGCGAGGCCATCCGCGTGCCGCACAGCCTGGGGTGGGAGGAGGCCGCCGCCATCCCCGAGGTGTTCCTGACCGCCTACGACGCGCTCTTCCGCCAGCTGGACCTGACGATGGGCGAGCGGCTGCTGATCCTGGCGGTGGGAAGCGGGGTGGGAACGGCGGCGCTGCAGCTGGCCGGCGCCGCGGGAGCCACGGTGATCGGCACGTCGCGGACGGCGGACAAGCTGAAGCGCGCGGCGGAGATGGGGCTGGAGGTGGGGGTGGACACCTCGCGCGAGGACCTGGCGGAGGCGGTGAACCAGGCCACCTACGGCAGCGGGGTACACGCGGTGCTGGACCTGGTGGGCGGCAAGCTGCTGGAGGCGTCGCTGCGGGTGGTGGCGCTGCGCGGGCGGGTGGTCGTCGTGGGGACGACGGGAGGGGCGAAGGTGGAGGTGGACCTGGGGCTGCTGCTGCGCCGCCGCATCCACCTGTTCGGGACGGTGCTGCGCAGCCGGCCGCTGGAGGAGAAGATCGCGCTGGCCCGCGAGTTCTCCAACTCGGTGCTGCCGCTGATCTCGTCCGGCCGCATCCGGCCGGTGGTGGACTCCGTCTTTCCCTTCGACGCCATTCGCGCCGCCCACGCGCGGATGGAGGAGAACGCCAGCTTCGGCAAGATCGTGCTGACGTGGTGAGGCGGACGGGCCGGCACGATCGCCATCGGCACCAAACCGGTTCCAGTGCGCCTCGCCCCCCGAGCGGGTAAACCCGCCGCAACAACAGCGGAAAGCCCCGCAAACTGCGCGGGGCTTCACCTGCATGAACCACAACCACCGGTCATCCTGAGGGAAGCGCCGCGCCGGCTGCTGCATACGGTGTGATCCATGGCGCCGACCGAAGGATCTACTCGCCGAACCGGGTAACCTGATCTGCGCCGCGATCCTGCCCACGCGAGTCCGCGAAGGCGGACTTTGCGACGTTCCAGCGGCGACTTCAGTCGCTCCACGGCCCGGGTGAGGGCTCACCGCGCGAGCACCGGCAGACTCCGCTCCGCCGCCGGTTTCGTCGATGATGCCGTGGCCGTCGATGCCGTGGTCGTCGGCACGCTCTCCGGCGGGGCGGGGGTGCGCGCGGCGGGCTTCAGGCGGCCGAAGCCGGTGAGCACGCCCTCCAGCACGGGGCGCATCCCGGCGATGCGCCTGGCGCGGATCACCATGTCCCACAGGGGCTCCAGCTTCTTCCATCCGCCGGCGTAGGCGGTGTGGCGCGCGAAATCCCGCAGCGTGGGCTTGGTGGCGGCGCCGCGCAGGATGCTGGACCAGCGGTAGAAGCGCTCGTACGCGCGCCAGTAGCCGGCCTCCAGCGCCTCCGGCGTCATCCGCGCCGGACGAAAGACGGTGTGCCGGGTGTCGTACAGCTCCCAGCGGGAGTGCAGCAGCCGGCCGGCGGCGGCCATGCGGTCGTACAGGGCGGTGCCGGGATAGGGCGTGAGGATGTGGAACGTGGCCGTCTCGATCCCCTGCTCCACCGCCCAGTCCACGGTTCGATCGAACACCCCCTCGTCGTCGCCGTCCATCCCGAAGACGAAGCTGCCGTTCACCATCACCCCCAGGCCGTGCAGGCGGCGGATGGCGGCGGCGTAGTCGCGCCCCAGGTTGTGCGGCTTGCGCTGCTCGCGAAGGTTGTCGGCGCTCAGCGTCTCGAAGCCGACGAACAGGCTGCGCAGTCCGCTTTCCACCGCCTTTTCCAGCAGCCCCGGCCGCAGCACCGACTGCACCGTCCCCGCCGCCTGCCACAGGCGCCCCATCCCGCGCATCCCCTTGAACAGCGCCTCGGCGAAGGGGACGTTGCCGAAGAGGTGGTCGTCCAGGAAGTAAAGGTGGCGGCCGGGGAGCCGCTCGATCTCCGCCAGCGCGTCGTCCACCGCCTGCGTGTAGAAGCCCTTGCCGCCGCGAAAGAACGCTTCCTTGTAGCAGAAGTCGCACGCGTGCGGGCACCCGCGCGACACCACGATGGAGTTGGGCACCAGGTACAGGTGGCGGCGGATGAGATCGCGGCGCAGCGGCGGAAGCCCCGCCATGGTGCGCACGGTCGAACGGTAGAGCGGCGCCGGCCGCCCCGCGCGAAAGTCGGCCAGGAAGCGCGGCCAGGTGTCGTCGCCAGGGCCCAGGAAGATGGTGTCGGCGTGCGCGGCGGCTTCGTCGGGAAGGGAGGTGACGTGCAGGCCGCCCAGGCACACGTGCGCGCCCCGGGCGCGGTACAGGTCCGCCAGCTCGTACGCGCGGCGGGCGGAGGTGATGTAGACCTGGATGACCACCAGGTCCGGCTCGTCGCTGGTGTCCACCCGCTCCACGTGCTCGTCCTGGATCACCACCTCGTCGCCGGGGTCCAGGAAGCCGGCGAGCGACGCCAGCCCCAGGGGCGGAAAGAGCGAGTACTTCACCGGGCGAAAGAACGGGCTGGTCGCCTCCGTCAGCGCCGGCAGGATCATCTTCACCTTCATGGTGGTTCGCCTCGCGGGGGAGAACGGCTGCCTATTACTCAAAGTACTTTGTAATGCAAAGAAATCAAGAGCGGCGATTCCCATCCTCTGCCTGGCGCCTGCCCTCGGCGGCCAGAGCTGCCGCAACAAAGCGGAAAGCCCCGCAAGCTGCGCGGGGCTTCAACTGCTCATACCAGTCATCCCAGTTTCCTGTGCGGAGAGAGAAAAGAAATTCAACGCAGAGTACGCGGAGTAGAAAAGAGAGTACGCAGAGAAACACCCTGTCGTTCTCGCGCAGGTGGACGGCGTGAGGTCATCGCCGCGATTTCAAGCGCTTTCCCTGCCCTCCTCCAGCATCTGCCGCACGCGCGCGGGCGCATCGTGCACCAGCGCAGGGATGAGGTCCGCCTCGGGAAGGCTCTTCCAGTAGCGCCTGGGCATCCCGGTGCGCATGGCGGCGGGGCGCAGGCGGGCGGGGTTGAAGGTGCTGGCGTAGTACGTCCGCCACAGCGCCTCCAGCCGGTCCCCGTCCGGCGCCTGCGAGCGCGGCACGCCGGACGTGAACGCCAGTGCCTGGCCGTCCCAGTGCGCGCAGAGGCGCGGCGTGAGGATGGACCAGCGCATAGACGCGAACCGCTCCGCGAAGAACGGCGCGCTCCGCTCCACCACGTGGTGCTCCGGCTCGAACCAGGCGACGTAGTGTGCGCCGCCGTCGTGCTCCACCGTCCGGAAACGGACGAACGCGTGCATCCTGTGCACCTCGCGCCGCACCGCCTTCTCCATCCGCAGCAGGCGGTGGACGTCGGGATCGGTGGCCACCTCCATCAGCCCCGGCTCGCCGTGCGTCTGCCGCCAGAGCAGCCGGTAGAGCAGCGCCCAGCGCTCCGGGTGCGCGTGGCAGGCCGCCGCCTCGGCCAGCTCCACGAACCGCCGCGACACGCGGAACGCGGCTGAGGGCGGGACGTCGTCCGGCGCCTGCGCCTCCATCGCCAGCCCGAGCGACGCCTGCGCATCCTCCGCCTCGCGCCACTCCACCGCGCGCGGCTCCACGCCCTCCATCACCAGCCCCCGCGCCGCCCGGCGCCACGCCGCGAAGCCGGGTTCGATGACGATCGACCTCATCCGCCCCCCACGCCGGAGCGGCACAAGCCGCCGCGACAACCGCGGCAAGCTCCGCAAAGTGCGCCGGGGTTCAGCCCCAGCCCTCGCAGGCGGACTACGCGACTTTCCAGCGGCGAATTATGCCCATTACGAACCTGATCAGGTACTCGCAGCCTCCGCGCCGGAGCGAATGAAGAATTCGCCGCTGGAAGTTCGCAAAGTCCGCCTTCGCGGACTGCACCGCAGCCACATTCTCTCCACGGACGGTTCCAGCGGAGGACGAGGCCGAGATTACCGGATTTGATTCGCAATGGGCATCATTCGCTCAAGAGAGGGGCGGCGTCCACGGCTTTCGCACTTTCGCATTTCGTCACCGCGCGCGGATCCAGTCCGCCACGTCGTGCAGCAACTGCCGCGAAACCTCGCGGCGCTGGTTGTACTCGGCCGGCGTCATGCGGCCCACGCCGGGCTGCATCATGTGGTTCAGGTCGGCGTAGCGGCGCAGGATGATCCCGTCGTACCCGCCGAAGCGTCGCTGCCAGGTGCCGTAGTCCTCGTCCGTGACCAGGTAGTCGCGCCCGCCGTGCACCACCAGGGCGCGACCGCCGCCGGCCAGCAGTGCCTCGACGTCCTGCATCGCCCTGCCGGGCGGAACGGCGCGCCAGTACGACATCGGGCGCGACGCGAACGTGTTTCTGAGGATCATGCGGATTGGATGGTCGGCGGTGGACAGGCCGAACTGCAGAACGGCCGCCTTGAACCCATCCAGCCCCCACTTTGTTCGGCCCGCTCGCACTCACGCACTCACGCACTCACGCACTCAAAGCTCCCCGTGCGCCGCCGCCACGGCCGTCTCGAACAGGTCGATCTGCGCGCGCCGCGGGGCGATGCGGTCGCGCAGGTCCGGCGTGTCCGGCCCCAGCACGGTCGGGCGATGGTCCGCGGTGACCAGGAAGGGGAGCGCGCGGCGCAGGGGCACGCCCAGCCGCCGCAGGTCGTCCGTGCGCACGCGGGTCCACCGGCGCGCGGCCAGGATGCGCTTCACGTTGCGCGCGCCCAGCCCCGGCACGCGCAGCAGCTCCTCCCGCGGCGCGGTGTTCACGTCCACGGGAAAGCGCTCGCGGTTGCGCAGCGCCCACGACACCTTGGGATCGACGGACAGGTCCAGGTTGGGCGCCTGGCGCGTGGTCAGCTCCTCCGCGCGAAAGCCGTAGAAGCGCATCAGCCAGTCCGCCTGGTAGAGCCGGTGCTCGCGCACCAGCGGCGCGGCGATCGGCGGCAGCCCCGGCGCGGCGTCGGGGATGGGCGAAAAGCCGCTGTAGTACACGCGCCGCAGCCCGGGCCCGTCGTACAGCCGCGACGCGGTGGAGAGGATGGTGGCGTCCGTCGCCTCGGTGGCGCCCACGATCATCTGCGTGCTCTGCCCCGCGGGCGCGAAGACGGGGAGGCGGCGGCCCGGCGTGGCGTCCGCCTTCGCCTCGTCGATGCGCTCGCGCATGCGCCCCATGGCGCCCGTGATCTGCACCAGCTTCTTCTCCGGCGCCAGCCGGTCCAGGTTCTCCTGCGTGGGCAGCTCCACGTTCAGGCTCAGCCGATCCGCCCAGCGCCCCGCCTGGTCCAGCAGCTCGGGCGAGGCGTCGGGGATGGCCTTGAGGTGGATGTAGCCCCCGAAGCCGTGCTCCACCCGCAGCGTGCGCGCGACGCCGATCAGCTGCTCCAGGGTGTAGTCCGGGCTCTGGATGATCCCGGAGCTCAGGAACAGCCCCTCGACGTAGTTGCGGCGGTAGAAGTCGAGGGTGAGATCGACGACCTCCTGCACCCGGAACCGCGTGCGGCGCACGTCGCTGCTGCGGCGGTTGATGCAGTACTGGCAGTCGTAGATGCAGTAGTTGGTCAGCAGGATCTTGAGCAGCGAGACGCAGCGCCCGTCCGGCGTGTAGCTGTGGCAGATGCCGGTGCCCTCCGTGCTGCCGATGCCCCCCGGCCCCGCCCTGCGCCCCTTTGCCCCGCTGCTGGCGCACGAGGCGTCGTACTTGGCCGCGTCCGCCAGGATCGCCAGCTTCTGCGCGATTTCCACCTGCGCCATCCCATTCTCAGGTGTTCCGAAAACAACCCGAAGATAGCTGGACGGCCTCCGCGTGTCAATTGTTTGCACAAGGTTGTGGGTCCCCCGGATCGATGGGACACGTCCACCAGATCCAAACGCGTGAGAATGAGCCCCCCACGCTGCCGTTCACCGGCGGAGGCGGCGCCTCGTGGCCTCAGAATCATCGCACACGCAACTCACGCGTCGGAAAGCGGACGCCTGGTGTCCGCGATTCGGGGCGGTGTGTTCCGGCGGGACCAGGCGCGGCCGGGCAGGGCGGCGGGTCAACTGGTTGCGGCGAAAGCGGTTGGCGGAGAGGTGGCACGCTGGCAGCGGATGTGCAGGTGCGCGGCGCCCGCCCGTCACCCTCGTGTCTTCACCGGAGCCAGCCTATGCGACTCTCCCTCGTCTGCCTTGGCGTCGCGATGGTGTTCACCGCCTGCGGCCCCGCGCGCGGAGTCAGCAACTTCGACCGGGATCCCGGGCTGGAGGTCCGCAGCCCGGGGGAGATCCGCATCTACACGAGAAGCGTTCCCCGCTGCGGGTACCGCGAGCTGCGAACCGTGGTGGGCCGCAGCTACGGCGAGCTGCGGGCGGCCGCGTTCCGCCTTCAGGCCCACGCCGTCATCGTGGAACCCCGGCGTTATCACCGGGTGGGGGTGGAAGGCACCGCGGTGCGATTCACCTCTTCGCGGTGCAAGTACTGATCACGCCGGCACCTTTTGTCCAGCCACCATCGGCCATGAGAAGCATGAGACCTGCGATCGTCTGCCTCGCCGCCCTGGCGCTCGCCACGTGCGGACAGGCCCGCGGCACTCGCGAAACCAACACGGTTCCCACGCTGGACGTCCGTAGCCCGCGGCATGTACGCCTGTACATCGGCGAGATGCCGCGTTGCGGCTTTCGCGAGGTAGCCACCGTGTCGGGCCGCAACTACCGCGAGCTGCAGGATCGGGCCTTTCAGCTCCGCGCGAACGCGGTCATCCTGGAAACGGGCGCCGAGAACAGGGGCGCGCCATACACGGCGTCCGCCGTGCAGTTCACCCGGGCGGACTGCCAGCAGTGAGGGGAGTGCGTGAGCGGGTGAGTGCATGAGTGCGTTAGTGCGTGAGTTCAAAAGGGGGAAAGATGAGGGCGCGGAGGGCTGGAAAGTCCTCTGCGCCCTCTCTTTCGAGCAGCGCCGGAGCGGGTAGTGCGCGGGCTGGTCCGCGGATTGCGCGTCCGCCGCGGCTTGAACGCGAGCGGAGCGAACCGATGACGGAACAGACCGGGTGGGAGATGACGGAGCGCGAGCTGCGGGCGGAGCACGTACTGAACGCGTACCGGGAGCGGCGCCGGCTTCGCCGCGCGGAAGACACTTGGTTCGGCGACGGCGAGGGGCTGCTGGCGGCCGCCGAGCACGGCCTGAACGCCGACGAGCTCAGCCGGCGCCGCCTGGACGTGATCCGCGAGGCGCTGGAGGTGGGGATGGGCGACGAGCTGGCGGAGATGCTGTACGACGTGGCGCGGGAGGAAGGGCTGGACCCCGTGCTGGCGTTCGAGCTCGTCCGCTCCGGGATGGGCGTGCTGCCGCCCCCCGAGGGGGTGGAGAACGCGCCGGACTTCGCCACCACCGACAAGTACCGCCCGGAGTGGCTGGAGCCGCCGGTGGACCCCGACAGCGTGCTGCGCGAGCGCACGCTGCGCTTCAGCTTCCGGCGGCTGCGGGCGCTGCTGGAGCAGCACACGGGCGACGCGGCCGCGGCCTTCCGCGCCTTTGCCCGCGAACCCGACGTGGGGCCGGTGGGCTACTGACGCCCGCCGGCCCCGAACCATTCCCGTTTCCGCCTTCCACAAAATGAGCGACGACGCCGGCACCCCGGCACCCAACGCCTTTGCCGACCTGGGGCTCGCGCCCGAGATGGTGCGCGCGCTCGACACGCTGGGCTACGAAGAGCCCACCCCCATCCAGCAGCGCGCCATCCCCGTGCTCCTGGCGGGCCGCGACGTGATCGGCCGCGCGGCCACCGGCACGGGCAAGACCGCCGCCTTCGCGCTGCCGCTGGTGCAGCGCATCGACACCTCCCGCCAGCACGTGCAGGCGCTGGTGATGGCGCCCACGCGCGAGTTGGCCGTGCAGGTAGCGGAGGCCACCCACCGGTACGGCGGCAAGGCCGGGATCCGCGTCCTGGCGGTCTACGGCGGGCAGGACATCACCCGCCAGCTGCGCGAGCTGCGGCGCGGCGTGCACGTGATCGTGGGCACGCCGGGGCGGCTGCTGGACCACATCCGCCGCGGCTCGCTGGACCTGTCCGGCACCGGCTACGTGGTGCTGGACGAGGCCGACGAGATGCTGGACATGGGCTTCATCGAGGACATCGAAGCCATCCTCGAGGCCCTTCCCGAAGAGCGGCAGACCGCGCTCTTCAGCGCCACCTTTCCCCCGCGCATCCAGGAGCTGGCGCGCCGGGCGCTGAAGGAGCCGGAGCGCATCGTCATCACCCCGGAAAAGCTGGAGACGCCGCTGGTGCGGCAGGTGGCGTACCTGGTGAACCGCGCGCACAAGCTGGAGGCGCTGGCCCGCATCCTGGACGTGGAGGCGCCCACCAGCGCCATCCTCTTCTGCCGGACGAGGACGGAGGTGGACGAGCTGACGGAGGCCCTGGGCGTGCGCGGCTACCATCCCGAGGCCCTGCACGGCGGCCTGGCGCAGGCGCAGCGCGACCGGGTGATGGCGCGGTTCCGCCAGGGGTCGGCGGACCTGCTGATCGCCACCGACGTCGCCGCGCGGGGGCTGGACGTGGAGCACGTGAGCCACGTCATCAACTACGACATCCCGCAGACGCCGGAGGCGTACGTCCACCGCATCGGCCGCACGGGGCGCGCGGGGCGCGAGGGGACGGCGGTGACGCTGGTGGTGCCGCGCGAGAAGTTCCTGCTGCGCGCCATCGAGCGCACCACGGGGCAGCCGATCGAGCACGCGCGCGTCCCCCGCCCGGCCGAGGTGCGCGCCCGCCGGCGCGAGCGGCTGCGCGACGCCATCCGCGGCGTGCTGACCGCCGGCGACGAGCTGGAGCCCTTCCGCGAGGTGGTGCGCGCGCTGGCGGAGGAGTTCGAGCCGCTGGAGGTGGCCGCGGCGGCGGCGCGCATCGCGGCGGAGACGCGCGGCACGGAAGAGATGCAGGACGAGACGGAGATCCCGGAGATCGACGCGCGCGACCGCGACTACGGGCCGCCGCGCGAGCCGCGCCGGGGCGAGGGCGGGCGGCAGGCGGCGCGGGGGGGCGGGCGGCCTCGCGGTACGGCGGCGGGAAAGGCCACGCTCTACATCGGCATCGGGCGGCGGCGGGGGGTGCGGCCGGCGGACATCGTGGGCGCCATCGCGGGCGAGGCCAAGGTGCCCGGAGACCGGATCGGCGCCATCGAGATCGCGGACCAGTTCACGCTCGTCGACGTCGACGAGGCCGACGCGGACCGCATCGTCCAGGTGCTCAGCGGCGCCACCATCCGCGGCCGGCAGGTGCCCGTGCGCCGCTCGCGCGAGGACCGCGGCGAGGGCGGCGGCGGGTACACGGGGCGCGGCTACGACCGCGGCGACGGCGGCGACCGTCCCTATCGTGGCGGAGCGAGGGGCGGCGGCCGTCCGTCCCGCGGCAGGCCCTACCGCCGCGACGACGACTGAAGGAACTGCGGAAGGTACAGAGATACAGAGAACAGCCAGAGGAACAGAGGATCGTTGGCCGGTCCTCTGTTCCTCTGGCTCTTCTCTGTATCTCTGTACTCCCTCGCTTTTCGCCGGCTAGACCACGGCTGCTTCCAGGAAGGGCGGCGGATGGTCGGAGGGGATGATGCCGGCCGCGGCGGCGCTCTGGAACAGCTCGCGGATGGCCCTCTCCCCCTCGTCGCCCACGTCCACGGAGAAGCGGTTCACATAGAGTTCGATGTGCTGCCGCGCGACCTCGTCCTCCATCTCCTGCGCGTGGGCGCGGACGTACTCGCGCGGCGCGTCGGGGTGCGCGAAGGCGTGCTCCACGGAGCGGCGGATGGCGTCGTCCACGCGGCGGATGGTCTCCTCGCCCAGGGCGCGGCGGGCCATGATGCCGCCCAGCGGGATCGGCAGCCCCGTGGTCTGCTCCCACCACTCGCCCAGGTCCACCACGCGCGCCAGCCCGTGCCGCGGATAGGTGAAGCGCGACTCGTGGATGATGAGCCCCGCGTCCACCTCGCCGCGCGCCACGGCGGGCATGATCTCGCTGTAGACCATCTCCGTGCCGGGCCGGGCGTCCGGCGCATAGAGGCGCAGCAGCAGGTTGGCCGTGGTGCGGCGCCCCGGGATGGCGATGCGCCTGCCCGCGAGGTCCTCGCGCGAGAACGGCTCCCGCGCCACGATCAGCGGCCCGCACCCGCGTCCCAGCGCGCCGCCGCTGCGCAGCAGCACGTGGCCGGCGAGCAGCGACGGCGCGGCGCCGTACGAGATCTTGGTGACGTCCAGCGCTTCCCGCGCCGCCAGCCGGTTGAGCGTCTCCACGTCCTCCAGCCGCTCCCTGAACCGCACCCCCTCCGCCGCGACGAGGCCGTGCACCAGCGCGTGGAAGATGAAGGTGTCGTTGGGGCACGGCGAATAGCCGAGCGTCAGCTCCTGTCGATGATCCATCTGCTTCCCATCTCGTGCTTCGGACTCCTGCTTCGATTTCGTGCTTCGGCTGGCCTCTCGCTGCGTCCTCGGGGGCCCCTCCCCCCGGCCCCCTCCCCGCTCGTTCCTCGCGGAGAGGGGGCCGGGGGGAGGGGCCCCCGAGGACGCAGCGAGAGGCCAGCCGAAGCACGAAATCGAAGCAGGAGTCCGAAGCACGAGATGGGAAGCAGATGGATCATCGACAGGAGCTGACGCTCGG
>DATAAG010000223.1:0-10058 GCA_036260235.1 Longimicrobium sp. | reverse complement strand
GGGGGCCGAAGAAGTTGTGGTAGCCCACCAGCTGCTCGTCCGCCCCCTGCCCGTCCAGCATCACCGTCACGCCGTTCTGCCGCGCCAGGCGAAAGACGCTCCACTGCGCGTAGATGCTGGTGGACGCGAACGGCTCGTCCTGGTGCCAGGTGAGCGCGCCCAGCTCCGCAAAGGCGCCGTCCAGCGGCGGATACACGTAGTGCGGCTCGACGGCCGTCCCCGCCACCACCTCCTCCATCCACCGCCGCTCGTCGAAGCGCGGCACCTGGCTGCACGCGGAGAAGGTCTTCTGCACCCCGCCGCCGTTCATCCGCAGCAGCCCGTCCATCACGCAGACGATGGACGACGAGTCCAGCCCGCCGGACAGGCACGAGCCCACCGGCACGTCCGCCCGCAGCCGCAGCCGCACCGAGTCCGTCAGCAGCTCGCGGAACCGCTCCGCCGCGTCGTCGAAGCTCCCCTCGAAAGGAGCGGGCCGCAGCGTGTACCACTGCCCCACGGGAACGCGGCCGCCGGCCCCGTACGGGACGGCCGCGTCTCCCTCGGGGAGCGGCGCCTCGAAGAACTGCCCGCCGCGCAGCTGGTGGACGCCGCGGAAGAGGGTCTCGTCCGTGTGGTCGGTGACGCGCCAGTTCAGGAAGTCGTACGCCCGCTGGCCGTTGATGCGCGGCTCCCACCCCGGCAGCCCGGTGAGCTGCTTGACCTCCGAGGCGAAGGCCACGAACCCGGCGGGCGAGACCCAGTAGTAGAGCGGCTTGATCCCCCAGCGGTCGCGCGCGGCGAAGAAGGTGCGGCGCTCGCGGTCCACCAGGGCGAAGGCGAACATCCCGTTCAGCCGGTTCAGGCACTCGCGCCCCCACTGCCGCCACGCAGCCAGGATGACCTCCGTGTCCGTGTGGGAGACGAACGCGTGCCCCAGCGCCTCCAGCTCGCACCGCAGCTCGACGTAGTTGTAGACCTCGCCGTTGTAGGTGATCCACAGCCGCCCCGCGTCGTACGACATCGGGTTGTGCCCGGCGGGGGAGACGTCGACGATGGACAGGCGGCGGTGCCCCAGCGCGGCGATCGCCCGCGGCCCCGGGCCGTCGTCCGCCGGCGCCTCGGGGGCGTAGGGATAGCCGGAGCCGTAGGCGTCGGGCGGCGTGTCCGGCCCGCCCAGCGCCCGCGGGGGGCACCCGCCGGGGGGAAAGAGCGCGAAGCCCTCGTCGTCCGGCCCGCGGTGCCGCACGGCGTCGCACATGGCGCGCAGCGCGGGAAGGGCGCCGCCGGGAACGGGGCCCAGGAGCGCGGCGATCCCGCACATCAGCGCACCACCGGGCCCGGGGCCGCGCTCACGGCGCCACCGGCACGGCGGCGGCGGAGCGCCGCGGCATCCCCGCGCCCTCGACGCCCATCTTCACCGTGCAGATGCGGAAAGCGCGCGGCAGGCTCCACCACGCCTCCGCGCGCATCGCCGGCGGGAGCAGAACGCGCGTGGGCGCACCGCGCACCGGGGCGGGCAGAAAGGATAGCCGGGACATTCAGGAACAGATGACCACAGGGGGCGGGACGCGCTCCCGCCAGCAAAAGCGGAGCCAGAATAGACCCCCGCCGCACGCGGTGTCAAGCCGCCCCCGCCCTCACCACCCTTGCAAGCAGCGGACTTGTCCCACACGGAATCAGCAGCGCCGGCAGAGGAAACAGCCTGGCCTCTGCTGGCTCCGCGTGATGCCAGGTCCGGAAAAACCAGCATCGAAAAGGTACAGAGGAACAGACACAAGCCAGAGGAACAGAGGATCATTTCGCCGGTCCTCTGTTCCTCTGGCTGTTCTCTGTCCCTCTGTACCTTTCGCCGTTGTTTTTTCCGGATCCGGGATGAACCTCCTACCGGATCCGCGAACGAACGGGGGCCCACGCTCACCGGTCGGGCGCGGTCTCCTGCCACCACCCCATGTACCCCCTGGAGGGAACGGCCCGCTTGCGGTCGCAGACGAAGGTCCACCCCTGCGTGAGCTCGTAGAAGCGCAGGCCGTGCACCAGGAAGCCGTTGATCCACCGCAGCAGGCGGTTGTCGCGGTACTTGGTCCCCACCGGCACCACCTTCACCTTCTCGAAGTAGCCGTTCATGATCCCGCGCCAGATGGTCAGGTCGGCCAGGAAGCGGTGCGTGGTGTCCAGGTGCGAGGAGTAGGTGCCCAGGTTGGGCACCCGCAGGTAAGCCCGGCCGTCCGGCTTCAGGATCCGCACCACCTCGTCCATCAGCCGGTACGGATCGTCCAGGTGCTCCAGGACGCAGAAGGAGTACACCTCGTCCGCGATCCCCGTCCGGAAGCAGCTGTCCTGGACGTCGCACACCGCGCTGGTCTGCACGGTCAGCCGCGCGTCCACGCCGACCGCCCCCGCCACCCCCGTGCTGCCGCACCCCAGCTCCACCCGCAGCGGCGGCGACTGCAGCTCGGGCATCAGCCGCGCCAGCTCCTCGCGCAGCGCGGCCACGCGGCGCTCCCGCCCGAAGCGCTCCTCCACCCGCGCCCGCGCGGCGGCCCGCGCGGCGGGGGGCGCGCAGAGCGAGCGGCGCACCGCCTCCGCCGCCGCGTCCACCGCGCCGAAGGGGACCACGCACCCGGCGTCGCCCACCACCTCGGGAAGGGAGTAGCGGTCGGCGACCACCGGCACGCACCCGCACGCCATCGCCTCGGCCACGGAAACGCCGAACCCCTCGTGCGCCGACAGCTGCAGGTACACCGAGCTCCCCGCCAGGAAGTCGCGGTACGCGGAGCGGCCGGGGATGCGGGGGACGAAGCGCACGTTCGGCGGCGCCTCCGCGGCCAGCCGGCGCGCCGCGTCGTCCAGCGGGTCCCCCACCAGCACGAACGCCACGTCGGGAAGCCGCCGCGCCGTCTCCACGAACTGGTCCAGCCCCTTCTGCACGATGTTGGCGGCGCCGTAGCCGTAGCAGCAGGTCACCACCCGCGCCTCGCGCGGCCCCGCCCCCGGCACGAAGAAGCGGGTGTCGACGGCGGGATGCACCGTGCGCAGCCGCCGCGGCCGGTAGCGCTCCTGGATCCACCGCGACGCCGACTCGGAAAAGGGGAGCACCGCGTCCGCCCAGCGCATCAGCAGCCCGTAGGTCCAGCGGTGCACGGGGCGCTTCATCAGCCCCCAGTCGATCTCCGGCACGTACACGGCGTCCATCCCCCCCGTCACCACCACCACCTTCCGCCCCAGCAGCTTCGCCAGCAGCGTCATCAGCGGCGCGTACCAGGTGGAGGCGAACCAGAAGACGACCACGCGGGCGTCGTGGCGCAGCAGCCGGTACAGGAAGGCGGCGAAGTTCAGCACCACCCGCACCCCCCGGCCGATCCAGCGGCCCCCCGGCGCGGGGAGGGCGGCGTGCTCGTGCGGGATCACCTGCACGAACCGGTGCAGGATGCGCAGGTCGTCGCGCATGAAGCCGTCGGTGATCTCGCCCGTAAGCAGCATCACCCGCGGGGTGCTGGGAATCTTCACTTCGTGCCGATGATCGATGAGAGAGTGTGTCCCGCCGCCTCAGGAGCCGGCCGGGCGCCGCGGCCGCACGGCCGCCCGCACCCCCGCCAGCGCGCCGCGCACCAGCCCCATCCCCCGGGCCAGGTCGGTGCGGTGCGGCACGAAGAGAGCGCGCGCGGAGAGGCCGGGGGTGGTGCGCAGCGACAGCGCCACCGTGACCACGCTGCTCAGCGTGTACGACGCCGTCGACGCCACGGCCGCCCCCGCCACGCCGATGCGCGGCACCAGGAGCAGGTTCAGCACGATGGTCACCGTGAGCGAGCCGCACGCCACCCAGGTGGTGTAGACCTGCCGGTGGATCCCGTTGAGGTACGCGGACAGGATGATGGTCGGGGAAAAGAGCACGATCCCCGGCAGCAGCAGCGCCAGCGGCGGAAAGCTCGCCTCGAAGCCGGGGCCGAAGACCGGGCCCAGGGCGAACCAGGCCACGCCCGCCAGCCCCGCGGCCGAGACCACCCCCAGGTACAGGCAGAAGCGGTTCACCTCCCCCACCCGCGCCAGCACCGCCTCCCCCGACCCCTCGGCCGCCACCTGGCGCATCACCAGCGCCGCCAGCGCCATGGGCACCAGCCAGAGCACCTGCGCCAGGCTCACCGCCACCGTGTAGATCCCCACCGCCCGCAGGCTCACCATCTCCTTGACGAAGAAGATGTCCAGCCGGTAGTTGAGGAACTGCACCAGGTTCCCCACGTAGAGCGGGAACGAGTACCCCACGATGGCGGCCACCGGGAGCACCCGGCTGGGCACCGGCGCCCGCCCCACCATCCCCGACAGCGCCAGGGCCGAGACCCCGATGGCCCCGGCGAACACCACCAGGTAGGGCACGGGGGTGCGCACCCCCGCCAGCGCCAGCGCCACCGCCGCGGCCAGCGCCGCCAGGCGCCCCACGGCGTCGCTCACGCTGTACGCGCCGAACCGCCCCATCCCCCCCGCCACCGCCTTGGCCAGCGTCTGCCCGTACAGCGCCAGCAGCACGCCGCCGGTCAGCAGCGCGGCCGCGCCGCCCGTCCCGCGGGGAAGCATCCAGGCGATCCAGGGAAGGTCGCGCCCCGCCGCCAGCAGCGCCGCGGCCAGGCACGCCAGCACCGCGGCCACGCCCCAGAGCAGCGCGAGCAGTCGCCGGTGGTCCAGCGGCTGCTTCGCCGTGTGGTAGAACACGCCGCTGGAGAGCGAGAGCCCCAGCACCATCATCAGCAGGCTCGCCGAGCCCACCACGATGTCGTAGAACCCCTTTCCCTCGGGCCCCAGCGCCCGCGCCAGCACCACCCCCAGCCCGAACCCCGCGGCGCTGGCGGCCACCTGCCCCGCCACCAGGTACGCGGCGTCCCGCCCGGCCGACGGCGCGGCGGCGCCCTCCGCCCCCCGCGCCTCCGGGCCCGGCCCTTCCGTCACCGGCGGCTCGCCCGCCCGCCGCCCCCCGCCGCCAAACGGCGGCGCACCCGGCAGCGCGGCGGCATCACCCCGCGGCATAGAAGGACTCGATCGCCTCCGCCACCCGCTCGCGCTCCTCCGGCGTCAGCTCCGGGTACACGGGGATGGAGATCACCTCCCCCGCCGCCCGCTCCGCCTCCGGAAAGTCCCCGGCCCGGTAGCCCAGGTACGAGAAGCAGGGCTGCAGGTGCAGCGGCACGGGATAGTACACCGCGCAGCCGATCCCCTGCGCCTGCAGGTGCTCGCGCAGGGCGTCGCGGCCGCGCACCCGCAGCGTGTACTGGTTGTAGATCGACTCGTTCCCCTCGGGGATCAGCGGGCGCCGCAGCACCCCCGCCTCCTCCAGCGGCGCGAAGCGCGCGTCGTACCAGGCGGCGTGCGCGCGGCGGGCGGCGCTCCAGCGGTCCAGGTAGGGGAGCTTCGCGAGGAGGACGGCGGCCTGCAGCGTGTCCAGCCGCGAGTTGAAGCCCACCTCGTCGTGGTGGTACATCTTCACCCCGCCGTGGGTGCGCAGCCGGCGGATGCGCGCCGCGAAGGCGTCGTCGTCCGTCACCACCATCCCGCCGTCGCCGTACCCGCCCAGGTTCTTGGACGGAAAGAAGGAGAAGGCGGTGGCGCCGCCCAGCTGCCCCGTAGACTTCCACTCGCCGTCCACCACCTGCCGCGCGCCGATGGACTGCGCCGAGTCCTCCAGCACGAACACCCCGTGCCGCCGCCCCGTCTCCAGCAGCGGCTTCATGTCGGCCATCAGCCCGAACAGGTGCACGGGGACGATGGCCCTGGTGCGCGGCGTCACCGCGCGCTCCACCGCCGCCGGGTCCAGGTTCATGGTGGCGGGGTCGATGTCCACGAACACCGCGCGCCCGCCGGCGTTGTGGATGGTCCCCGCCGTGGCGAAGAAGGTGAACGGCGTGGTGACCACCTCGTCGCCGGGCTGCAGGTCCAGCGCGCGCAGCGCCAGCAGCAGCGCATCGGTCCCCGAGGCCACACCCACGGCGTGCTTCACCCCGGCGTACTCGGCCACTGCCGCCTCGAACTCCTGCACCACCGGGCCCAGGATGAAGCTCTGCTCGCGCAGCACCCGGTCGATCTGCAGGCGCACGTCCGCCTCCACCTGCTCGAACTGGCGCTTCAGGTCCAGCAACGCAACGGACACGGTCACACTCCCGTTCTGGTAACGGCGTCTCGCTCCCGGCCTCCGCCCACGCGAAGGCCGGTCTCCGGAATCAATTCCCGCCCGCGTCCCCGATCACGGCCGAGCGCGCAAGACCGCGAAGACCGCGCTCCCCGGTCAGCCCCCTCCGCTTCCCCGGGCCGCGGGCGCGAAGCTCCCGGCCTCGGGGGCGTGCAGGACGAACCCGCCCTCGCACGGCGCCGCCCCGTAGTCCAGCACCAGCTGGCGCGTGGGGAGCGACACGCCGAAGTCCGGGAACCAGCGCGCCGCCTGCACCGAGACCGGCGCGTCCGTCCGCAGCTCGGCCGCCACCGGCCCGCACCGCAGGAGCGCCCCGGCCGCGGTGGGGGTGACCTCGCAGTCTGGGTGCAGCAGGAGGCGCGCGGCCACGGGCTGCCCGGCCCCGCCCCGCACCCGGTCCGCCACCTCCACCCGCCGCGGCGACGCGTCGAACCGGCGCGCGTGCACCGGCGCGCCGGGGAGCCGGCGGAACCCGTCGTGCGACCCTTCCAGGACGAAGCCGTCGCCGCGCGCCGCGTACCGGTGCACCGTGGCGCGGGCCCGGCGCGCCACGCGGAAGGCGCCGTAGAACTCGCACTGGTCGGCGTCCCCGACCGTGACGGTGTTGTGGGCGCGGGTGCTGCGCGAGTAGTCGCGCGCCTCGCCGGGGTGGTACTCGTAGACGCCGGCGTCCACGACCAGCCGCACCCCGTCCACGCTCCACTCGAAGGCCAGCACGTCGCCGTGCGCGTGCGCGGGAAGGTGGTCCGGGCCCACCGCGCCGCAGTCCGCCACCACCAGGGTGGCGCCGTCCCGCGCCCCGTAGTACCCGGCCGCCTCCAGCGCGAACACTCGACGGGGGTGCACGCGGCGGCCCGTCTGGCCGGCGTACGCCTCCAGGCACTCGCCGGGCGCGTAGGTCATGCGCAGCCCGCCGTCGTTGAACAGGCTGACCGCGCCGTCGGGGTGCGTCAGGTCCGCCATCGCCTGCGCCATCCGCGCCAGCACCGCGTCCAGCCGTTCCCGCAGCGGCCCGGGCTCCATCACCCGGCGGCACTCCAGCAGGTCCGCCAGCACCTGTGCGTGGTAGGCGGGGCTCCGCTCGTAGTGCACGCCGTCCGGCAGCACCTGCTCGTCCAGCTCGCGGGCCAGCAGGCGCTCGCCCCGGACGCGCCACCGCGCCGCCTCCGGGCCCTGGAAGAAGCGCCCGGCCCACAGCAGCGCCTTGAGGTTCTTCACCAGGTGGTTGCCGCCGATGTCGCGCTCCAGGTTGCGCACCAGGAAGCGCACCTGGGCCGCCAGCGACGACGCCGCCCGGCCGGCCGTGCCGGCGGGCACCCGGTCCCCCCGCGCCGCCAGCTGCTGCATCCACACCACGCACCGGATGGACAGCGCGTAGCTGTTCCAGCTGTCCAGCCAGTACCCCGGGCGAAAGGGCGGATTGTGGTCGATCCAGTCCTCCACCAGCGCCGCGAAGGCGGCGTCGTCCACCCCCTCCAGGTACTCCATGTAATGCAGGTTCAGCTTCTCCAGCCGCGTCCCGCGCTCCAGCTCCGGGGGGTGCCACCGCACGGGCACCGCCAGCGGCCACTCCCACCCCAGCACCGCCAGGCGCAGCCCCGCGCCCTCCCCCCGCACCAGGTGGTGGCGCGGGGCGAAGACCGGGGGCGGCGGCGCGGGGGCCAGCGGGGGCGGGCGCCCTGCCCGGACCGACTCCCGGAGCGCCGGGACGGCCGCCGCGGCCCGCTGCAGCAGCCGGCGCTTGGCCAGCAGCCCCGCCCGCGCGAGCAGCTGGCGGGGGCGCGTGTGCGCCACCGAGTGCGCCAGCAGCCGCGCGCCCCGCATCACGGCGTTCCCGCGCCCCGGCCCGCGCGCAGGCGCGCCTCCAGCAGGTCGCGCAGGACGGGCGCCATGACGAAGCACTGCCGCTCCGGCGCTGCGACGGGACACGGCGGGGGGAGCGGCCCCAGGAGCACCGGCGCCGCGCGCACCAGCCCCTCGACCCCCAGGGCCACCGCGCGCGACCGCAGCGACTCCACGCCGTCGCCCGGGCAGACGGGGAGGGGGATCGTCTCCACCACCCCGCCCGTGTCGATCCCCGCGTCGATCACGTGGATCGTCACGGCGGGGGAAAGCCCCAGCAGCAGCGTCCACTCGCAGGCGTTCATCCCGCGCACGCGGGGGAGCGGCCCGGCGTGCGCGTTCAGCACCCGTCCGCGCGCCGCCTCCAGGAAGGGGCGCCGCAGGATCCCGCCGCCCCCGTAGATCACCCCGTCGGCCCCCGAGACGGCGCGCACCGCCGCGGGCGCGTCCAGGTCCGGCACCACGTGGTACGGCACGCCGTGCGCGCCGGCCCAGCGGCGCAGCGACCGCTCCGCCACCCCCTCGCGCGCCAGCAGCTCCGCCAGCGCATCCCTTCCGCCGGAGGGGGCCGCCGCGCGCCCCGCCAGCTTTCGCGCCGCCTGCCGCAGGAAGCCCCGCCCGCGCTGCCGCACCAGCGCCTTCACGCGGCTCACCCGGAACGGCGACACCACCAGGACCGCGGCCACCGCGTGCCCCCGCCGGCGCAGCAGCTCCGCCACGGCCACCACGTGCAGGGCACGGTCGTGCCCCGCCGTCAGCACCACCCGCACCGGCCTCACAGCTCCGCCCGCACCCGCTCTTCCAGGCGGAGCAGCGCGTCGCACAGGTACTTGGCCGCCCAGTTGGGGTAGCGCAGGCGCATGTACCCGCCCCACGGCGGCGACGAGCCCGCCACGCCGCCGCGGAGCCCCGCCGGGCCCCCCGTCCGCTGCGTGTCGCACACGGCGTCCACCAGCCGGGCCGCGGCGCTCACCAGGCGAAGGTCCGGCTCGTGCTCCTCCCACAGCAGGATGCACAGCGCGAGCTGCGCGTTCCCCGTCAGGCACACGTACCCCCCGTGCGCTCTCCACTCGTCGTCGAACGCGCCCGGCAGGCGGCCCCCGGCCAGCTCGCTCCGGCGCACCAGCCGCTCCAGCGCGGGCGCCACGGCCGGGCCCAGCTCGTCCCAGGCGTCCAGCAGCCGCGCGCACTCCTGGATTCCGCGCAGCGTGTAGGCGATGACGTGCGTGACGGCCGGCTTCCCCTCGCGAAAGCTCCAGCCGCGGATCACCCCGTTGGGCGCGCGCCGCGCCACGACGGCGTCCAGCCCCCGGCGCGCCGCCCCCAGCAGGCGCTCGTCCCCCGTCTCCTTCCACACCTCCAGCATGGGCCAGAGGACGTGCGCGTAGTACGACGGCGTCCCGGCGGCCCGGTAGTCGCCCCCCGCCCAGAGGCCGTCCGCGCCCATCCCCGCCGCCAGCCACCCCGCCCCCCGCGCGGCCGCCTGCAGCCACCGCGGGTCTCCCGTGTGGCGGTAGAGCGCCAGCATCCCGTCCAGGACCTGTCCCGTGTTGAACACGCTGGGCCTTCCGCCTCCGCGGGGCGGGTGCAGCCCGCCGCTCCACGCCCCCTCGGGGCGCTGGATCTCCAGCAGCCACCGGCCCGCCCGCAGCGCGGCGTCCTCGCCCCCGTCCTCCGGGTACTCGCACCCCAGGCGCAGCAGCGTGGGGATCAGGTACCCCGTGGTCTCCGGGTACGGGCGGGACCACCCGGCCAGCGGCGAATAGTACGCGGCCGACCCGCCGCCGGGGCGAACGGAGCGGACCAGCCACCGGCCGGTGGCCCGCAGGTGGCGGCGGTAGCGTCGCAGGGTGGGAAGGCTCTCCATGGGCGCTGCAGTCCGTCTCCCGGCACGCCCCGGCGCGACGAAGCTCGCCGCGGGCGCCGGCCTGAAAAGGGTGAAAAGGATACGCCCCCTTCCGCCGCCGGTGCAAGGGCGCGGCACCCGCCGGCGGAGCGCGGAGCCGCGCCTCAGCCCCGGCCGGCCCCGGCCTCCGCGTCCGCGCCGGCCGTCCGCGCCGCC
>DATAAG010000222.1:0-4044 GCA_036260235.1 Longimicrobium sp. | reverse complement strand
CCCCGGCGCCGGGTCGCGTTTTCTGCCCTAGAGATCGTCATCCCGGTCCGGGAAAAGACTGCACGGATCCCACGCCGAGAAGCAAGAGTGGCAGAGCAGCAGAGAACCGGAAATCACGACTCTGCTCCTCTCCCTCTCCGGTTCTCTGCGGTGGACCATTCCTTTTGCGCGACGAGTGCGCGCAGTCGGGAACCCCGCGTCGGTCGGCACCCCTTCGCCGCACCGCCGGGCAGCCGGCGAAACACATGACCATTGCGCTCCTTTTGCTTCAATCGTACTCTCGGAAACCATCGTTCTCATCGCGGCGTACACCGTCGCTGCTGCACGCCGGCGAAGCAGCCTCTGCCGAATGCGCCATCGGATAGACGTTCCGACCCTTCCGGCGGCGCGCGCCGGCGGGATGCGGACGGATTGTTGATGCGGCGCCACATGGCTCGTAGGTTGTTGGGCCCAGGCCTTCCACGACCCACCGACACCCGCATGCCGCCAGGCGAGGACAGGGAGCAGGTCCCGGAGCGCCAGAAGGCCGAGGCGCTCTTTCTCGCGAACCTGGAGTGGATCGACCGCAGCGTCGCACTGCTGTGCCGGCGCTACGGCCTGGCCGGTGCCGAGGCGGAGGACGTGGCGTCGTGGGTCAGGCTCAAGCTGATCGAGGACGACTACGCCGCCTTCCGCAAGTTCCGCGGCGACAGCTCCATCCGCACCTACCTGGTGGTGGTGGTGGCGGCGCTCTTCCGCGACTACCGCGCCGGGCACTGGGGGCGGTGGCGCCCCTCGGCCGCGGCGCTGCGGCGCGGGCGGCTGGCGGTGCGGCTGGAGACGCTGGTGTACCGCGACGGCTGCACGCTGGACCAGGCGGCCCGCACCCTGCGGGACGCCGGGGAGACCGACCTGGCGGACCGGCAGCTGGCCGCGCTGCTGGCGGAGCTCCCCGTCCGCGGGCCATTGCGCCCGTACCAGGTGGGCGAGGCGCCGCTGGACACCCTTCCCGCGTCCTCGTCCGCCGAGGAGCGCGTTGCCGAGGACGAGTCGGAGCGCTCGCGGCAGACGGTGGTCGGGGCGCTGGAGCGCGTGCTGGCGCGGCTGCCGGACGAGGACCGGCTGATCATCCGCCTGCAGTACTGGAAAGGGCTGAGCGTGGCCGACGTGGCGCGCGCGCTCACGCTCCCCCAGAAGCCGCTGTACCGCCGCATCGAGCGGATCCTGGGGCAGCTGCGGCGCGAGCTCCCGGCGGAGGGCGTGCAGCCGGAGCAGCTGCGCGACTTTCTGGGAGAGCTGCCGCCGTGATCCACTTTCCAGCGCGATACGAAGGGGCCGTGCCCATCCAATGGGGTATGGGTACGCACCTGGAGGGAGCAATGCGGTGAATCGACCCCGAACGGACCACAACGACCTCGCGCGCCTTCTCGAACGCAGCCTGTCCGAGGAGGAGCGAAGCCGCGCGGTGGCGCACCTCTCGGCGTCCGACGACGACGCCGAGGTGCTCGCCGACGCCGCGTACCTGCTGCGCGCGCTGGAGGCGGAGGACGGCATCGTCGCCGCCGACGCCTGCGAAGGCGCCGGCGAGGTCCTCGCCGACGCGGACGCCGACGGTGGCGCCCCGCCCGCTGCACCGGACGCGCCTGCCGCCCCGGAGCGGACGACGGACGGCGGCGACGCGAAGGTGATCCCCCTGCGCCCGCCCTCCACGCAGCGCGCGCGGCGCCGTGTTTCTCCGCAGTGGCTGGCGCTCGCGGCCGTCCTCGCGGGCGTCCTGCTGATCCCGCTCGCGCTCTCGCGCCGTGGCGGGGATCCCGGACGTCCGGGCCAATGGGCGTCCCTGCTGCAAAACGGCGACAGCCTTTCCACCGGCTGGGTAGACCGGGAGCGCTGGTCTCGATCCCGCGGCGATGGCGAGGTGAGCGCCGACGAGGCGCGGGCGGCGCGTCTTGGTGCGTTGCTGCTGGACCTGCAACTGGCGGCGGTGGGCCGCCAGGCGGAGCAGACGCGCTATGCCGCGGGCCAGGTCGAAGCACTGCTGGCCGACGTGCCCGGCGCTGGCGGCGTGATGCGGACGTACGATGCGGTCCAGGCCCGGGCCGGCGCGCCGCCCCGGGAGCTCGCGGGGTTGCTGGAGGAGGGTTACGAGGGCGTCATCCTGTTCGTGGATGCGGACTACTTCGCCGCGGGTGCCTGGACGGAGGCGGCCCAGATCGCCGCGGAGACGCGGGATCAGACGTTCTTCCGATCCCCCGCCACCCGCCGTACGCTGGACCGGATGTCCGGGCTGACGATGCCGGCCGGGGCGCGCGCCGCGCTTGCGGTGATCCGCGGCGCTGGCGCGGGGGATGCCCCGCTCGACTGGGACGCGCTGGGCGACGCGACCGTGACCCTGGGCAGGGAGTTGTGGAAGTAGCCCCGCTCCGCGCGCGGTGAGCGACCCGCGCTGCCCGCTACCCGCAGAACCACTCGCCTTCCACCCTGCTGGGCGCCGCAGCTGCGCTTTCCAGTTGCATCCGCCCGCTCGTTTCCACGTGACCTCGATCCCCTCTGACGACGAACCGCGCGCCGTGGTGAGCGCCGGCGAGGAGCGCTTCGAGCGGATCCGCCGGCGCATGGGCTTCGTGCTGGCGCCGCTGGTGTTCGCGGCGCTGCTGCTGGCGCCGCTGGAGGGGCTCAAGCCGGAAGCGCACCGGCTGGCGGCGGTGATGGCGGCGGTGGTGGTGCTGTGGATCACCGAGGCGCTGCCGATGCCCGCCACGGCGCTGCTGGGCGCGGCGGCGTGCGTCGTCCTCCGCGTGGCGCCGGCCAGGGAGGTGTTCGCGCCGTACGCGGACCCGCTCATCTTCCTCTTCATCGGCTCGTTCGTCATCGCGCGGGCCATCTTTCTCCACGGGCTGGACCGCCGCGTGGCCTTCGCCGTGCTCTCCATGCGCTGGATCGGCGGGCGGCCGTCGCGGGTGCTGCTGGCCTTTGGCGCGGTGACGGCGACGCTCAGCGCCTGGATGTCGAACACGGCCACCACGGCCATGATGTTCGGCATCGGCATGTCCATCCTGTCGGTGATGACGGCGGCGGGCGGCGCCGGCGCCCCGGCCATCGACCCGCGCTACGCGACGGGGCTGATGCTGATGACCTCGTTCGCCGCCTCCATCGGCGGGCTGGCGACGCCGGTGGGAACGCCGCCGAACGTCATCGGCATCGGCTTCATCCGCGGGCTGGTGAACGAGGAGGTCACCTTCTTCGAGTGGATGGCCGTCGGGGTGCCGGTGGTGGTGCTGCTCTTCATCTGCCTGTACCTCTACCTGAACGCCCTCTCGCCGGCCGGGGTGCGCACCCTGGGCGAGGGGGCGGAGGTCATCCGCCGCGAGCGGGCGGCGCTGGGGCCGTGGACGCGGGGCCAGCGCTCCGTGGCCGTCGCCTTCGCGGCGACGGCGGTGCTGTGGATCACCCCCGGGCTGGTGGCGCTGGCGATGGGGGAGACGAGCCCGCTCTACCGCGAGATGTCGGCGCGGGTGCCGGAGAGCGCGGCGGCGCTGCTGGGGGCGCTCCTCCTCTTCCTCCTTCCCGGCGACCGCGGGGCGCGCGCGATCACCTGGGAGGAGGCGGCGCGCATCGACTGGGGGGTGATCCTGCTGTACGGCGGCGGGTTCGCGCTGGGCGTGCTCTCGTTCCAGACGGGGCTGGCGGAGGGGGTGGGGCGGGGGCTGACGGGGCTGCTTCCCGTGCACGGCGAGTTCGGGCTGCTCTTCGCCTCGGTGCTGGTGGCGGTGCTGGTGTCGGAGACCACCTCCAACACCGCCTCGGCCAACATGGTGGTGCCGGTGGTGATCTCCATCGCGGTCGCGCAGGGGGTGGACCCGTTCATCCCCGCGCTGGGCGCGACGATGGCGGCCAGCCTGGGCTTCATGCTTCCCGTCTCCACGCCCTGCAACGCCATCGTCTACGGCTCCGGCTACATCCCGCTGATGCGGATGGTGCGCTACGGCGTCATCCTGGACGTCATCGGCATCGTGGTCATCACCGGCGCCGTCTGGCTGCTCGCGCCGCTGGTGCGCTAGCACC
>DATAAG010000221.1:0-2067 GCA_036260235.1 Longimicrobium sp. | reverse complement strand
ACGCAGGCGGCCGCGCGCCTGGCTCCGGAGAGCCCGCGGCTGGCCTACGCGGTGGGCCGGCTGGCCCGCGACCGCGGCGAGTACGCCCGCGCCGAAAGCTGGCTGCGCACGTCGATTCGCCTTGCCCGCCGCACCGACTGGCACACGTACGCGCTGGCGTACCTCAGCCTGGGCACCCTGTACCAGCATCTGGGCAACTATCCGGCTGCCCGCATCGTAAACCTGCGCGGCTTCAGGACTGCGGTGCGGCGGAGGATCCGCACGCTTGAGGGGGTGGCGCTGCACAACCTGTTCGCCATCGCCACCGAGATGCTGGACTTCAAGCGCGGACACGAATATGCCCGCGCCGCGTTTCAGTGTTATGGCCCGGCACACCCGCGATTCCCTGCGCTGGTGAACGACGTCGGGTGCTTCTGGATCCTCCATGGCTGCTTTGGGCGAGCCGCTGCGGTGCTGGAGGGTGTGCTCCCCAGGTTCCAGGAGCCGTCGGACCGGATGCTCGCCCTGGCGAACCTCGCCCGCGCCGCCGCGGCCGCCGGCCGGCATAACCTGTACGAATCCTCCTACAGCGAATGCCTGGTACTGCTTCCCCAGGCCACCACTCCGGAACGCGCCGCGCAGGTGTGGATGAACCTCGCGCGCGCGTCCGCATCCGCCGGCAACCACCCCCGTGCGGAGGCGGCGGCAGAGGCCGCGATCGAGCTGGCGACTGCGCTCCGCCTCGGCCACATGCGGCTGGAACTGGAGGCGCTGCTCGATGCGATCACCGCCGCTCGCAAGGCCGGCGAAGCGCTGGTGACTTATGCTCCCGGGGAGCTGGACCCCGTAGGAGAGGCGCTCGCGGAGGACATCCTGCGCATGCTGGCCGAGCCGTTCGCAAACGGAGCCGGCGCGGTCTGAGCGCAGAGACGCGGGAGCCGGTGTCGCTACTTGGTTCCTCCTCCCATAAAGCCCGTTCCCTCCATCTGCGCGCTCGCGTTGTCGAGTTCCAGGAAGGAGCCGGCGGTGGGGGAGCTTCCGGAGCAGGCGGCGGCGGCGAGGGCGATGAGCAGCGCGGCGGTGATGCGAAGCGTCTTCATGGGGCCTCTGGAGAGGTGGATGTGTAACGCGCCGAAACGTCTCGGCGGGCATCAAAGTGCACAGACTTGGTGCGTTGAGTCAATTAAGCTGTGATAAGTGACCACATCTCAACGGACACGACATGCTCGCACCCGCTCGTCCGCTGCTGGTGATGCACGCTTCCGCGGGGCTCTCGCAGGCCCTGCGCGAGGCGTGGGACGATGCTGCGCGCGTGTGGCCCATGGCCGACTGGGACGCGCTGGAGCGGGCGATGGACCGGGTGCCGCCCACCGCCGTCGCGATCGTCGACCCGTTCGCGGACGGTGAGGGCGCGCCGTCGCCGCGGCTGGAGGCGCTGCTGCAGGCCATGCCCTCCGCGACCGTGGTGGCCGCGTTCACGGTGACGCCGCAGACGGCGCGGTACGTGGAGACGCTGGCGCGCTGGGGGGTGGCGGACGTGATCGACGTGGGGCGCGAGGACACGCCGGTGGCGCTGCGCCGGCGGCTGCGGCTGGTGCAGGGACGGCTTACGTCGCGGCTGCTGGAGCGCGCGCTGCCGCGCTCCACCCCCACCCGCACCCGGGCCCTGCTCGCCGTCGCGGCGGACACGGCCGCGGTGGGCGGCGGCAGCGCCGAGTTCGCGCAATCGCTGGGCGTCACCGAGCGCACGGTGCTGCGCTGGTGCCAGCGCGCGGACCTGCCGCAGCCCAGGCGCCTGCTGGCGTGGCTGCGCATCCTCCTTGCCGCCGACATGCTGGACGATCCGGGCCGCACCCTGGCCGCGGTGGCGCGCGCGTGCGGCTACTCCAGCGACACCGCGCTCCGCAACACCCTGCGCACCTTCCTGAGCGCCTCTCCCACGGAACTGCGCGGCCGCGCCTTCCGCACCGCCGCCGGCGCCTTCTCCCGCGAGCTCTTCGAGCTGCGCGACGCCTCCGCCGCCCGCGGCCGTCCTGCGCGCACCTGGCTGCACTGACGAGTGCGTGAGTGCGTGAGTGCGAGAGTGCG
>DATAAG010000220.1:0-4990 GCA_036260235.1 Longimicrobium sp. | reverse complement strand
TCGAGTGATGGAGTGATGGAGTGATGGAGTGATGGAGTGATGGAGTGATGGAGTGAACGGTGAACGGGTGAAAAGCACCTGCAGTTGAAGCCCCGCGCAGTTTGCGGGGCTTTCCGCTTTGCAGCGGCGGCTTCAGCCGCTCCGGCGCGGGCTGACGACCAGACCGCAAGAGGGCGAGGATCGTCGATCCCCGCCCTCTCATCCATCCGCACTCACGCACTCACGCACTCAGCGCGTGCTGCGGGCGGCGGGGGTGCAGGTGGGCCAGGTGCGGGGCTGGCCCGTCTGCTCGTTGGGCGGCAGCGGATCCTGCCGGTCGCGCGGCAGCAGCTGCGGCTCCTGGTCCGCCAGGTACACCAGCATGGCCACCATCAGCGCGTTCCGCCGCACGTCGTCGAACGAGATCTTGTCGTACGTGTCGCGGTTGGTGTGCCAGGTGTACGCGCCGTAGTCCCAGCTGAGCGAGCCCAGGCCGATCCCCGGCGCGCCGTGGCAGACGAACGACGCGTTGTCGCTGCCGCCGCCGCTGGGCAGCCCCGGGTGCTGGATGTTCAGGCTGTCCGTCACCGTCGGCGGCATGGCGGCCACCCAGCGGCGGAAGATGGGCGCGATCCCGGTCAGGCCCTGCATGGAGACGTTGCGGATGCGCCCCGTCCCGTTGTCCTGGTTGAAGAGCACGTGCAGCCCCCGCACCACCTCCGGGTGGTCCTCGGAAAAGGCGCGCGAGCCGTTCAGCCCCTGCTCCTCGCCGCTCCAGTGGCCCACCAGGATCGTGCGGTTGGGGCGCGGATACACCTGACGGAGGATGCGCATCGCCTCCATCATCACGATGGTCCCCGTGCCGTTGTCCGTGGCGCCGGACGCCGCCTCCCAGCTGTCGAAGTGCGCGGAGAGCATGATGTACTCGTCGGGCTTCGTGCGCCCCCGCACCTCGGCGATGGTGTTGGAGACGGGCACCGAGTCGCCGGTGAACTGCGCGCGGGTGTCGATGCGCAGGGTGGGGTTGTCGCCGTTCACCGCCAGGCGGTAGACCAGGCCGTAGTCCTCGCAGCTCAGGTCCACCGTGGGGATGGTGCGGGTGCGTGCCTGGAACACCTTGTCCACGCCCCACCCCTGCGACCAGAGGTTCGTCAGGATCCCCACCGCCCCGGCCTGCTCCAGCGCCGGCGGCAGCGTCTGCCCCGTCAGCCCGGTGCGTGCCACCCGCCGCGTCCACCGCGCCGCCGCCGAGTCGCGCTCCGTGCGAAAGCGCTCCCAGTCCGCCGGCACCGCCCACCGCTCCCAGTTGTCGTTGGGGCGGCAGGTGGACTGGGGGAAGCTGATCATCACGAACTTGCCGCGCACGCTGGGCAGCCAGGCCCGGAACGCCACCGAATCCGCCACGTCGGGAAGGACGACGACGCCCGCGTCCACCGGCGCGCTGGTCCCGGGGCTCCACGCCAGCATGGTCGCCTCCAGCGTGCGGACGCGCGGGGTCAGCAGGTCCACGTGGGTGTAGCCCCGCTGCCATCCGCGCCAGGTGCCGTAGCGCTCGTTGCGCGCCTGGATGCCCCACTCGCCGTACTTGCGGACTACCCAGTCCTGAGCGGCCATCATCCCCGGCGACGCGGTCAGCCGCGGGCCCAGCGAGTCCAGGAGCGCCTGCGCCAGCGGCTCCAGCTGCGAGCGCTGCGTGCCTTCTTCCCAGATGGCGCGCAGCACGGGGTCGTTCGTGGTCCATTCCTGCGCGGGGAGCGGTGCGGCCGCCAGCGTGGCGGCCGCCAGCCCCCATCGTGCGATCTTCTGCATCCGTGTTCTCCGGGTGTGGATTCGGGGGATCGGCAGCCAATCTATGCGCCCATCCCCCCGGACGGCGAGCCCGCGGCTCCATCACTCCATCACTCCATCACTCCATCACTCCATCACCCCACCTCCCGCTGGGCAGGCTGGCAGGCCGGCCACGCTGCCGGCGCGCCGGTGGCCGGGTCCGCGGGAAGCTCGCGGCGGGCGCGGGGGACGCGCTGGGGATCTTCGGACGCCAGGTACGCCAGCATCGCCAGCAGCACGGCGTTCCACCGCAGCTCGGGGAAGACGACCTTGTCGTAGGTGTCGCGGTCGCTGTGCCAGGTGTAGGTGCCGTAGTCCCAGGAGCGCGACAGCAGCCAGAACGCCGGCGCCCCGCGGCAGACGAACGAGGAGTGGTCGCTGCTCCCGGCGCTGGGGAACCCGGGCGCGTCCAGCTCGATCCCCCCCGCCAGCTCCGGCGGCACCCGCCCCAGCCAGCGGCGCAGGAACGGCTCCGCCCCGCTGAACCCCTGCAGGGAGATGCGCTCGATGCGCCCCGTGCCGGTGTCCTGGTTCAGCAGCGCCTGCAGTCCGTCCAGCACCTCCGGGTGGTCCTCGGCGAAGGCGCGCGAGCCGTTCAGCCCCTGCTCCTCCCCGCTCCACAGCCCGACGACGATGGTGCGCCGGGGATTGGGATGGACGCGGCGGAGGATGCGCATCGCCTCCATCATCACCAGCGCGCCGGTGGCGTTGTCCGTGGCGCCGGACGCCCCGTCCCACGAGTCGAAGTGCGCGGAGAGGACCACGTACTCGTCCGGGAGGGTGCGGCCGCGCACCATCGCCACCGTGTTCATGGCCTGCGCGGCGCCGGTGTACTCCGCCTGCGCGTCCACGCGGATGGCCGGTCCCTGCCCGCGCTCCACCAGCCGGAAGAGCAGCCCGTAGTCCTCGCAGCTCACGCTGAGCGCGGGGACGGCGGGGGTGGTGGCCATGTGGACGCGCTCCGTCCCCCATCCGCCGGACCACTCGCTGGTCAGCACCCCCGCCGCACCCGCCTGCCCCAGCACGTGGACCAGCGCCCACGGGTCCACGCCGGTGCGCGCCATCCGCCGCGCCCAGGCGCTGTCCGCGTCCGCCGTCTCGCGCGCCAGCCGCTGCAGTGTCTCGGGCTTCGCCCACTGCTGCCAGTTCTCGATGGGCCGGCAGGTGAGCGGCGCCTGGTTCACCAGGACGAACCGCCCGCGGACGGAGGGAAGCCACGCCTGGAACGCCGCCGGATCCGCGACGTCGGGAAGGAGCACCACCTCGCCGGTGACCGGCCCGGGCGTGCCGCGGCTGTAGGCCAGCAGCCGCGCCTCCAGCGTGCGCGGCCGCGGCTGGACGAGATCGGCGTGCGCCGTTCCGCGCCGCCAGCCGATCCAGGTGCCGTACGGCTCGGTGCGCGCCTCCGCGCCCCACCCCGCCAGCTGCGCCGCCGCCCACTCGTGTGCCGCCTGCTGCCCCGGCGATCCCGTGAGCCGCGGCCCGATGGAGTCGATGAGCGCCTGCGCCAGCGGCTCCAGCTGCGACCGCTCCATCCCCTCGCTCCAGATCGCCCGGAGCACGGGATCGCTCGTCGTCCAGCCCTGCTGACCTGCGAGATCCGACGCCGCAACGAAATGGATGATCCCCGGCAGCAGCCAGCGGATCATCCGTTGCGGCCTGTGTTCAGTGAGGAAGGTCACGCGGCGGTGGCGGGTCGGGGCGGATCGACCAGGTTGATGAGCGTGGCGTTGATCGAACCGGTCCCCAGTTCCGCGATCGCGACGGTCACGGGGTCCTTGAAGCGCCGCGGCCCCGCGCTGCCCGGGTTCACGGCGAGCGTGGGGCCTACCTGCTGGATGATCGGCCGGTGCGAGTGGCCGAAGACGACGAGCCCGGCGTCCGGGTGCGCCGCGGCAGCCTTCTGCGGCGTGGGCGAGCCGAGCTGCATGCCGTGCAGGATGGCGACCCGCACCCCGGCGAGCTCCAGCCGCGCCACCTCCGGCACCCGCGAGCGGAGCTCCCATCCGTCCACGTTCCCCCACACCGCCGTCACCGGCGCCACGGCCTCCAGCGCGGTGAGGATGTCCGGGTCGCCCACGTCGCCGGCGTGGAGGATGTGCCCCACGCCGGCGAACACCTCGAAGACCTGGGCGCGCAGCAGCCCGTGCGTGTCGGAGATGATGCCGATCTTCATGCCGGGCCGGCTACCGCGCGAACCGCGCCATCAGAGCCGGATGCGGAGCCGGCCCTCGTCCACCGGCACGTACGCATTGCCGACGCGCGTAAAGCGCCACCAGTACAGTTCCGCCTCTTTGCTGTCGGGCTGGTACAGGCCGATCTCCGAGTACGAGATCCGCACCGTCGCTCCCGGCGGGATCGCGGGGCAGTCCGCGGGCGAGGTGCACGGCGCCCAGGCGGCCAGCGCCTCGGGGTTGACGATCCGGTAGTAGACGGGCAGGTCGCCCGTGTTCGTAACCGCGATGGCCGCGTCGCCGGTCAGCTCCGCCTGCAGGGGATCCGGGGTGTATCCCACGGGATCACCCGCGCACGCGGCCAGCAGCACCGCGGCGACAATCATGAGAAGGCGCTTCGACATGGCCACCTCCGGTCGTTCGGGAAGACGGGCCTGCGGCGGAGAGACGTGTCCGCCGCAGGAGATCTACAGTTGCACCACCACGGAGCGGACGTGGTCCACCGCCCAGCCGCCGTCGCGCTCCACCAGGTGCCACCAGTACACGATGGCCTCCCTGGCGCCCGGCTCGTACCCCGCGATCCGGCTGTACGGCACCTGCGTCTGCGAACGGGGCTGCACGCGCGGACAGGGCTGTTCCGGGCTGGTGCACGGCGCCCAGTTCGCGAGCGCCGCCATGTTGCGCTCGATGACGAAGTAGTAGATGGCGCGGCTGCTGGCGTTCTCCAGCCGCAGCGACTTCCTGGCGTTCACCGATACGTCCAGCGCCACCGCCGGGTCCAGCGGACCTTCGGACGAGGAGCACCCGCCGAGCAGGGCGGAGAGGCAGAGCGTGGCGAAGAGGAGCGATCTGCGCATGTGCGGTTGCTGATATTGGATGCGGATGACCATCATGACTCCGCATCAGAAACGCCCCACCCGCCCCGATGCGGACACCCCGCCGGTCACTCCATCACTCCATCACTCCATCACTCCATCACTCCATCACTCCATCACTCCATCACTCCGCTC
>DATAAG010000219.1:0-10583 GCA_036260235.1 Longimicrobium sp. | reverse complement strand
GGCTTGCTGCTGCCCCACAAAGTAAACGAGATAAACAAAAATCGCACGACTGTAGTATTAGATTGAGGCGTCGGCGCAAAGGTCGGTTTGTGAGCATCGAGCTACCGGCCGCCGCCTGAGCGTTGTTTCTTGTCAGGCCATTCTTTCCCGGGTCCGGGAATTACAGCGAGCCGTCGAGGTACAGGTCCACCCGCCATCCTTCGGGCGTGCGGAGGGCGCGGCTCACGTCGAAGCGCACCAAGCCGTCCAGGAAGCTGGCGCCGATCCCGGCGGAGAGCAGCGGCGGGTCGAAGTCCCACCCGTCGCGCGGCCCTGCCCACCCCGCGTCGCTGAACAGCACCAGGCGCGCCGCCGGCAGCGGCGTGGCCACCTCCGCCCGCACGCGCCAGAACGCCTCGCCCCCGATCAGCGCGCCCGTGTAGCCGCGCACGCTGGTGGGTCCGCCCAGGTACCACAGCTCCTGCAGGGGAACGTCGCCGGTGCTGGTGCCGGCCGCCGCCTCCAGCGCCAGGGCAAAGCGCCCCAGCGACGGCGCCGCCAGCCGCGCCACCGCCTGCCCGCGCCCGAAGCCGAAGGTGCCCGCCTGCCCCTCCACCCCCGTCCCCAGCGTCAGCCGCGCCGGCGAGCGGTCGCTGCCGAAGGTGCGAGACAGGGCCAGCGTGAGCCCGAGCTGGTCCGCGCGGTCCGCCGGCCGCACCTCCAGGAAGGGATCGTCGTCCCACGCGCGCGCCAGGGTGAACCGCGTGTTGCGCGCCACCGGGTGCTGGTGCTCGCCGAACAGGCGCCACCGGTACGACCAGCGCCCGTCGCGCACGGGGCGGCTGGTGAGCTCCGCGCCGCTGGCCAGGAAGTAGTCCGCCTCGTCGCGCCCGAAGAGCAGCGCGTTCAGCGACGCGCCCAGCCCGAAAGCGCGCATGGTGGGGTCGAACGGCGTCAGCCGCCGGTACCCCGCCAGCCGCAGCCGCCGCGACATGGACTCGCGCGCCACGCCGATCTCCGCGTTGGGCTCGCGGTCCGCCACGCCGATGCGCGCCTCGCCGTCGATGGCCAGCGGCCCCCAGGCCACGTCCGCCCGCGCGCCGATCGACAGCCCCTCCACGCGGTTGTAGCGCAGCAGCCGCAGGTCCGCGATGCGCGTCTCCAGCTCCGGCCGAAAGTCCCCCAGCCGCCCCAGCGAGGGCGTGAGCACGCGCGCCAGCGACTCCACCTCCTCGCCGGTGATGAGCCGCGCGCCCTCGTTGGCCAGCGGCGGCGGCAGCTCCGGGCTGGTGAGCAGCGCCGCGGTGTCCGCCGGCACCTCCACGCGCCAGCGTCGGCAGCGGTTCCACTCGCAGCTGCACACCTCGCCGGCGGCCTTGGCTTCCTCGCGGCAGACGCGCTGCGCCACCGTGTCGCGCTGCGCCAGCACCGCCACCGGCGCCTGCTCCGGCGCGGACGACGCCTGCACCTCGTAGTCGGAGTAGCTGCGCTCGAAGCGCACGGGGAGCCCGGCCAGGAACCCCAGGCTGGCCTGCGCGTCGATGGCCACCAGCCGCGGCAGCCACCACCGCCCCTGCACCAGCGCGTACTCCACCGTCACGTAGCGCACCGTCGCGCGAATGGCGCCGAAGGTGTTCACCGCGCGGGGAATGTCCTCGTCCACGTCGCGCCGCAGGTCGAAGGGGCGGGCCGTGGTCAGCACGCTGCGCACCACGCCGTGCGTCTGCGAGTCGATCCACAGCGAGCCGCGCAGCAGCCGGAACTCGCGCCGGCGGGGGATGATCTCCATCTGGATGAGCTGCAGGCGCGAGCCGTCGGGAAGGCGCACGACCGTGGTGTCGCCGGAGCGGAAGCGGTAGTGCGCCTCGCTCCCCGGCGACAGCGGATCGACCGGCTCCATGCTGATCTCCACGTCCGCGCTGTCGCCCTCCTCACCTCTCTCGCGTTCCCGCGCCCGCTCTTCGTCGTCCTCCACGTCCACGTTCGCCCCGAACTGGAAGAGGCTGAGCTGCAGCGCGTCGGGGTCGAAGGCCAGGTCCGGCAGCTCGCCGCGCAGGTCGTCGGGCACCCTGGAGCGCCGGTCCGCCGCGGGCGCGGCCTCGCGGGCGCCCAGCACCTGCAGCGTCCCGGTCTCTCCGCGCCGCCACTCGATGCGCACCGCCATCTCCCGCCCGAAGAGGGTGCGGTCGCGCGTCATGGCCTCCACGCCCGCGTGGATGCGCTCGCGCGCCGTCACGCGGTACATGTCGATGCTGCGCTCCACGCGCGCGCGCCGCTCCCGCGCGCCGCGCAGCAGGTCGGCGGCGCCGCGGTCCAGGTAGGCGGAGGCGGAGTCCTGCGGCGTGGCGGCGGGCGTTGCCTGCAGCAGCCCGGCCAGCGCGGCGGCAATGATCATCATGCGGAGTGTCTCTGGAGAGCGGATCGGTCGGCGCGGCACTGGGTACGCCGCACGCATGCACGGAGTTTCATCCACGAAGACGGCGCCGGAGGATGGATGCTTCCCGGCGCCACATGGATTATCGCCGATGGGATGACGTCGTGCGCGGGAAGGAACGACGCCGCGTTTCGATGCGGCCCGCCGGAAGGCAACAAGCCGAGGACGCAGAGACCCGGCGCCGTTCTCTGCGTCCTCGCTCTTCCTGGCCGCCTGTCGTCAACTCAGCGACGGCGGCCGCTGGTCGTACATCTCCTCCGCCCAGCCGCAGAACCCGGCGGCGTCTTCCAGCAGCCGCGTCGCCTCGCTCACGCGGTAGTAGCTGCCCTGGTAGGAAACCTGGTCCTTTCTGCCCAGCACCATGCGCAGCTGCCGGACGCGCTCCGGCGGCGCCCGGTGGCTCAGCGCGAACACCAGCGTGTCTGCCGCGCGTACGTGGTCGCCCTCGGTCGACTTGACTCCCTTCCAGGCGATGGAGAGGGCGTCGTTGTACGCGATGCAGGCGTGCACGGCGACCACCGCGATCGCGTTGCCGTAGCTGTCCGACTCGTTGGCGAGCTCCGCCAGCGTCTGTGCGCTTTCCAGCAGCGCCGCGCCCACCCGCCGGTACTTCTCCGCCTGCCCCCGATCAACTTCCTTTCTGCTTCCGCGCGTGACCATGAATGACTTGCTCCAGTCGCTTGCCGGTGATCCGACGGTTGTCCCGGGATAGCTCCCGGACGAGCGGATCGCCGTCGTCGTGCATCGCCCGGAGCTTGTCCTGGTCGATGACGACGCCGGAGAGCCGCAGCCCGTACCGAGTGTACAGTTGCTCGGCGTGTTCCGCCAGAGCCTCGTGCACTCTGTTTACGTCATCGGCCGAACTGGCGACAGCGAGCACGTCGAAATCGCTCCCGATGCGGTCCTCGCCCCGCGCCGCGCTGCCATACAGGTACAGCCCTTCGATGCAGGACCGGAGCTCCCCCGTGCCCAGCCGCCCCAGTTCCGCGAACACCCGCGCCACGCGTTCTTCCTCCACACGGAAGAGCGGGGTGATGGACTGCACCAGGTAGTTTTCGCGGTTGAGCGTGTAGAGGTGCTGGCTGCGGGTCTGCTCCCGGCGCACCACGCCCATGGTGACCAGCTCGGCCAGCGCGCGCTGCGCCGGCTGCACCGCGATCCCCGCCGCGTCCGCCGCCTCGCGCCCCGAGACGGGCGCCGCCGTCGCGCTCAGGGCGCGCAGCAGGCGCACCTTTCCCGCGGAGGACATGATCTGGTCCAGCGGCGTGAAAAAGAATCCCATCCCCGGCCTCCTGCCCTTCAGTCGGCTACGGACAACAGTAAGTCATCCGACTTATTACAAATCCATATGACTTACTTTTAAGTCACAGCAATCTACCTGTGCCTTTTCCATCCAGCAAGTCCCTTCCACACCACTGCATCACCCCTCTTACCCCGTCATCCCCTCACCGATACCCCGCCGCCTGCAGGTTGAAGAGCTCGGCGTACCGCCCGCCCAGCGCCAGCAGCTCCTCGTGGCTCCCCTCCTCCAGCACCCGGCCGTGCTCCAGCACCAGGATGCGGTCCGCCATGCGGACGGTGGAAAAGCGGTGGGAGATGAGGATGGCCATCTTTCCCTCCGTGAGCTCCGCGAAGCGGCGAAAGACCTCGTACTCCGCGCGGGCGTCCAGCGCGGCGGTGGGCTCGTCCAGGATCAGCAGCTGCGCGTCGCGCATGTAGGCGCGGCCCAGCGCCACCTTCTGCCACTGTCCGCCGGACAGGTCCACCCCACCGTCGAAGCGCCGCCCCAGCATCTGCCGGTAGCGCTCGGGGAGGGTCTCCACCACCTCCGCGGCCAGCGAGCGCTCCGCCGCGCCCACCACCCGCGGGTGCGCCGCATCCCGGTCGCGCTCCAGCTCGCCGATGCGCCCCACGGCGATGTTCTCCTCCGCCGTCATGTCGTAGCGCACGAAGTCCTGGAAGATGACGCCGGCCTGGTCGTGCAGCTCCGCGGGGTCGTACTCCGCCAGCGGCCGCCCCTCCAGCAGGATCACGCCGCGGGTGGGATCGTACAGCCGGGTGAGCAGCTTGGTCAGCGTCGTCTTTCCCGCGCCGTTCTCGCCCACCAGCGCCACCCGCTCGCCGGGGCGGATGCGGAACGAGATGCCGCGCAGCACCCACGACGGGTCCTCGTCCGGCACGTCCGCGGCCACGGGCGCGCCCTCCACCGCCTCCGGGTAGCGGAACCAGACGTCGCGGAACTCGAACCCCTCGCGGATGGGCCGCGGAAAGGGGAGCGGGCGCTCCGGGCGGGCGATGGCGGGGCGCATGGAGAAGAAGACGAAGAGGTCGTCCAGGTAGAGCGCCTGCTCGTACAGCTCCGTGGTGGAGAGGAGCGTGCGCTGCACCAGGTCGCGCGAGCGCGAAAAGGTGCCGGAGAGCAGCGCCAGGTCGCCGAGGGTGAGCCGGCCCAGCACGGTGCGGTAGACGATGGTGGCGTACGCCGCGTAGTAGCCGATGGTCGACAGGAGCGAGAGCCCCGTGCTCACCAGGTTGCGGCGGATGGCCAGGCGCCGGTTGGCCGCGTAGAAGCCGTCCGCCAGCGTGCGGTACTGCGCGATCAGGAACGGCGACAGGCCGAAGAGCTTCACCTCCTTGGCCGTCTTTTCCGACGCGGCCACCAGCCGGTAGTAGTCCAGCTTGCGGCGCTCCGGCGTCCACTGGTACAGCAGCGAGTAGCCCAGCGCCGCGAAGTGCGTCTCCCCCACAAAGGAGGGAAGGACGGCCACCACCAGCAGCACGAAGAGGATGGGCGAGAAGGCCAGCAGCGTGCCGATCAGGGTGAGCAGCGTCAGCGCGTCCTGCGCCATCCCGAACAGCTGCGACAGCAGGGCGATGCGCCCCACCGTCTGCCGGCGGGCGCGCTCCAGCCGGTCGTAGAAGGCGGGGTCCTCGAAGTGCTGCAGGTCCAGCGCGGCCGCGTGCTCCATCAGCCGCACGCTCATGCGGTTGCTGAACAGGTCACCGAGGAGGCTTTCCAGCAGCGAGCCGGTGCGCGCCGCCACCTCGTCCAGCGCCACGATGCCGAACTCCAGCGCCACCAGTCCGCCGATGCGCCGCCAGTCCGGCGTGCCCGTGCGCGACGCCTCCACCACCGCGTCCACGATGAGCTTGCCGACCCAGAGCGTGGCCAGCGGAACGAAGGCCCGCAGCAGCCGCAGCACCCCGATGCCCAGCACGTAGCCGCGATGCGTCTGCCAGACCATGCGCAGAAAGGGCGGCAGGTTGCGCATGGCGCGCACCCGCTCCGCCCAGGTGGGCGACGGCGGTGCGGGCGCGCGGCGGCGGGCGGGGTTGTGCGCGGGCTGGGCCATGGCGGGAAAGTACGATGGGGCAGGGCGGAACAGAAGGTTACAGGTTACAGGTTACAGGTTACAGGTTACAGGTTACAGGTTACAGGGGACCCGGCCCGCGGCATCCGGAGCGGATTGAGGCGGGGAGGAATGCCGCCAGTCCCGATGATCCAGCGGTGTCCGCGAGGGTGGCCCGGCGTGCCGGTCTCAGCCGCTGCACGGCCGGCGTGTACCGGCGCCCCGCGCCGGCACCCCCAGGCCGTCCCCTGTCCCCTGTCCCCTCGCAGGTACGGTAATTCCCCACAGACGCGGGGCCGCGAGCGTCATAGATTCGCGCGCACCGGGGCTGGCGAAGGCTGGTGGGGGGGCGTATTATGCCCGCCGGCTGGGCCGCCGGCCGTTCTTCCGGCCGCGCACGCGCGCGCCGAACGGCCCGCCGGGACACCCTCAGACCGAACGCCGAACACCCACAGCCGATGAAGTCAGTCTCCGCTCCCCCCGGACACCGCGCCCCCTCCCGGGGCGCCGCTCCCGGGACGCGGCCCCTGCTGGCCGCAGGGTTCCTGCTGCTCCCCCTGCTGGCGGGGTGCGGCGAGGACCACGTGACCCGCTACCCGCAGACGACGTTCGCCCCCACCACCGAGATGGGGGAGATCCAGATCGGCCTCTTCAACCTCACGCTGTACCTGGGGATCGCCGTCGGGCTGCTGACCTTCGCGGGGCTGGGCTACATCCTGTGGCGGTTCCGCTATCGCCCGGACGCCCCGGAGCCCCAGCAGGTGCACGGCAACACCACGCTGGAGGTGGCCTGGACGCTCATCCCCGCTCTCATCGTGGCGGTGATCGCCGTCTTCACCGTGCAGGCCATCTTCGCCACCCAGCCGGAGCCCCCCGCCAACGCGCTGAACGTGCGGGTGATCGGCAAGCAGTGGTGGTGGGAGTTCCAGTACCCGGTCAACGGCGGGCGCGACACCGTCATCACCGCCAACGAGATCCACGTTCCCGTGGGCCAGCCGGTGCAGCTGCTGCTGGAGACGGACAACGTGCTGCACGCGTTCTGGGTGCCGCAGATGGGCGGCAAGCGCGACCTGATCACCAACCGCGTCAACCGCCTCATCTTCACCCCGCGCGAGCCGGGCGTGTACATGGGCCAGTGCGCGGAGTTCTGCGGCGACAGCCACGCGCTGATGAAGATGCGCCTGATCGCGCACACGCCGCAGGGCTTCCAGGACTGGCTGAACAACGAGGCGTCCCCGGCGCTGGAGCCCACCGACTCCGCCAGCGCCGTGGCGCTGGGGAAGAAGCTGGTGACGCAGGGCGCCTGCGCCGGCTGTCACGTCGTCCGGGGCACGCCCATGGTGGGGCGGCAGGGGCCCGACCTTACGCACTTCGGCCGGCGGCGCACCCTGGCGGCGGGCATTCTGGACAACAACGCCGAGAACCTGGCGGCGTGGATCCGCAACGCCCCGGCGATGAAGCCCGGCTCCAAGATGCCGCAGCTGGGCGGCGGCATCGCCAACGGGCTCACCGAGGAGCAGATCTCCTATATCGTCGCGTACCTGCAGTCGCTGCAGTAGCGCGCGTGAGATAAAGAAGAGACCGACGGCAGCGACGGCCCGCGCGGAGACCCCTTCCGCGGCACGGCCTCTCGAGAGCAGGCGCCCGCACGGCCGGGCGCCCCGAACCCGGATGGAGCAGGAATGGCATCGACAGCAACGGTGGCCGCCCCCCACCACACCCACGCCGCCGCGCACGCCGAGCCCACCGGCCTGTGGAGCTGGATCACCACGGTCGACCACAAGCGCATCGGCATCATGTACGGCGTGACGGCGTTCATCTTCTTCCTGGTGGGCGGCATCGAGGCGCTGCTCATCCGGATCCAGCTCGCCGTCCCCAACAACGACTTCGTCAGCGCCGACCTGTACAACCAGCTGTTCACGGTCCACGCGCTCACGATGATCTTCGCGGCGCTCATGCCGCTGACCGCGGCGTTCTTCAACTACATCATGCCGCTGCAGATCGGCGCGCGCGACGTGGCGTTCCCGCGCCTCAACGCGCTGTCGTACTGGGTGTACCTGTTCGGCGTGATCTTCTTCAACGTCGGCATGTTCATGAAGCTGGGCCCCAACAGCGGGTGGTTCGCGTACGCGCCCATCACCACCCGCGAGTTCTCGCCGGGGCTCAACATGGACTTCTACGTCCTGGGCCTGCAGATCCTGGGCTTTTCGTCCATCCTGGCGTCGCTCAACTTCATCGTCACCATCATCAACATGCGCGCGCCGGGAATGCGGCTGATGCGCATGCCCATCTTCACCTGGATGACCCTCATCACGGCCATCCTGATCGTGACGGCCATGGCGGTGTTCACCATCGCCGTGACGGAGCTGATGTTCGACCGCATCTTCGGCAGCGCCTTCTACGACATCCGCAAGGGCGCCGACCCGCTCCTGTGGCAGCACCTGTTCTGGATGTTCGGCCACCCGGAGGTGTACATCCTGATCGTCCCCATCATGGGGATGGTCTCGGAGGTGCTCCCCACCTTCAGCCGCAAGCCGCTCTTCGGCTACAACGTGATGGTGTTCTCCGGGGTGCTGATCGGCTGGCTGGGGTGGGGCGTGTGGAGCCACCACATGTTCGCCGTGGGGATGGGGCCCATCGCCGACAGCTTCTTCGCGCTGTCCACCATGCTCATCGGCATCCCCACCGGGATCAAGGTCTTCAACTGGCTGGGGACGATGTGGGGCGGGTCCATCCGCTTCACCACCGCCATGCTGTTCGCCATTGCGTTCATCGCGATGTTCACCATCGGCGGCATCTCGGGCGTGATGCACGCGGCCGCCCCCAGCGACCTGCAGCAGACGGACACCTACTTCGTGGTGGCGCACCTGCACTACGTCTTCTTCGGCGGCACGGTGCTGGGGCTGTGGTCGGGGATCTACTACTGGTACCCCAAGATCACGGGGCGCCTGATGAGCGAGCGGATGGGGAAGGCGCACTTCTGGCTCACCCTGATCGGGATGAACCTGACCTTCTTTCCCATGCACTGGCTGGGGATGCTGGGGATGCCGCGCCGCGTCTTCACCTACGCCGACAACATGGGCTTCAACGAGACCAACCTGCTGATCTCGTTCGGCGCCTTCATCATCGCGGCGGGAACGCTGATCTTCGCCGTGAACCTGGTGTGGTCGTGGAAGCGGGGAAAGGTGGCGGGGCCCAACCCGTGGGGCGCGGCCACCCTGGAATGGGCCATGTCGTCGCCGCCGCCGGTCTACAACTTCGCCAGGATCCCGGTGGTGCATTCGCGCATGCCGCTGTGGGAGGGCGACCCCACCCGCGACGCGGGGATCCCGCACGGGCGCACGGAAGAGGAGACGGAGCAGGTGACCCTGCTGGGCACCAAGGTGGGCGAGGTGCACGACCCCGACGACACCAACCGGATGTCGGCGCACGACCTGGGGATCCACCTGCCGCCGCCGTCGTACTGGCCCGTGGTGACGGCCGCCGCCATCTCGGCCATCTTCATCGGGCTGATCTTCCGGCGGGTGGACGGCTGGGCGCACAACCTGTGGCTGATGCTCTTCGTGGGCGTGGCGGGGCTGGTGATCTCCATCTACGCCTGGGCCTTCGAGCCGGGGCACAGCCACTGAGGAAAGAAGTGCCTGGTGCCAAGTGCCAAGGATCAAGTAACGGCTGGGCACCTGGCACTAGGTACTGGGCACTAGGCACTCGGAACTTCTTCGCAATGGATCACGCACACGCGCTCGACGCCAACGCCCCGCACGCGGCCCACGCGGCCCACATCGACACCAGCACGGGGCTGGACAGCCGCAAGATGGCGTTCTGGGGCTTCATCGGCTCGGAGTGCCTGCTCTTCGGCTCGCTGATCGCCACGTACATGGCGTACAAGGGCCGCAGCATCGGCGGCCCGCAACCGCACGAGGGGGGGTGGACCACCCGCGCGGGGCACGTCGCCGAGCACGGCATCTTCAACATCCCGCTCACCACCTTCAGCACCTTCATCCTGCTGATGAGCTCGGTGGCGATGGTGCTGGCGCTCAACTACACCCAGCGCGGCGACCGCAGGCGCAGCGCGCTCTGGCTGTTCCTGACGGCGTTCGGGGGGTCCATCTTCCTGGGGTGCCAGGTCTACGAGTTCACGGAGTTCTACCTGGAGGGGATGACGCTGGCCAGCAACCTGTTCAGCAGCAGCTTCTTCACCCTCACGGGCTTCCACGGCGCGCACGTCACCGTGGGCGTGATCTACCTGCTGACGCTGGCCGCGCTGGCGTGGAAGGGAAAGATCCCCCCCGAGAAGTCGCTGAACGTGGAGATCGCGGGCCTCTACTGGCACTTCGTGGACGTGATCTGGATCATCATCTTCCCCCTGGTCTACCTCATCCGGTGAACGGCGACATGACGAGCGAACTGCGCGAGGTGGCGCACAACCAGCACGCGCACCCCACCAACAAGTTCTACCTGGGCGTGGGTGTGGCGCTCATCGCGCTCACGGTGCTCGAGGTGCTGGGGTACATGGGCGAGACGAACGGGACCTTCGGCCCGGGCGCGGCCACGGCCATCATCCTGTTCCTGTCGGCGCTCAAGTTCCTGCTGGTGGTCGCGCTGTACATGCACCTGAAGTTCGACCACAAGCTGTTCACCGGGATCTTCGTCTTTCCCGCGATGCTGGGGATCCTGGTGATCGGCTCGATGATCCTGCTCTTCGGGCCGCTGCACGGCACGTCGACCAAGCCGATCGCGGCGACGGCGGCTGAGGTGGCACCCGCGCCGCCCGCGCCGGGGGCGAACCCCACCGCGACGCCAACGCCCCCGTCGCACTG